>JBAUHS010000150.1:0-1636 GCA_049680405.1 Salaquimonas sp.
AATATTGGAAGTCGCTGCTGGCGTGGAATCCGGTTCAAGTCATCCATTGGCCCGTGCGATTCTTATGAAAGCTGAATCCAGCTTTATTCCTGCACTGGCTGCTAAAAATGCAAAAATCTTGGTGGGGCAGGGAGTTGAAGCTGTCGTGGGTGGAAAAAAGGCTTGGGTGGTTAGTCCGAAGTTTGCTCACCAAAACAACGTCATCGACGATCAACAAATGCAATTGGCTGCTGAATTTGAGTCACAGGGGAAAACGGCTGTGATTGTCTATAGGCAAAAAAAGCCACTGGGGCTTATTGCTATGCGCGATGAAGCGCGAGCAGATTCAAGAGAGGGAATTGAACAGTTAACGGCTCTTGGTGTTCAGTCGACCATTCTTACCGGAGACAATGAGAGAACCGCTGAAGCAATTGCAGGCGGGCTTGGAATGAAGTTTCGCGCAAACATGATGCCTGAGGACAAACTGGCAGAGATTAAAGCGATGAGTGCATCGGGCGGAGTCATGATGATTGGTGACGGGATCAATGATGCACCTGCGCTGAAACAAGCGGATGTGGGAGTGGCTATGGGATCGGGTACAGATGTCGCACTGGAGACTGCTGACGCTGCGATTCTTCGAGATCGTGTCACGGATGTAGCAGCAACAATCCGTCTTGCACGAACGGCAATGTCAAACATCCGACAAAATATCACAATAGCGCTAGGTCTGAAGGCGATATTTCTCGTAACCACTGTTTTTGGAATGACGGGACTTTGGATTGCTATTCTTGCTGACACCGGAGCCACAGTTATTGTTACATTGAATGCATTGCGTTTGCTGGCATATGATCCAACTAAGTCGACAACCCAGAATTAAATACCACTTATTTCCCCTATTGATTATGAGATATAACAGGAGAAACCAACTATGCTGATAAACAAACGAACTTTTTTAACCGGTGTGACTTCTATGTTGGTCATGAATGCAATGCCAGCATGGAGTAAAGAAAGCTCTGCCATTCACATTGTGAAGGGGCTTGGTTGCGGCTGTTGTACCGCGTGGGAAGAAATATTGATCAAGGAAGGTTTTGAAGTGACATCTGAATCACTTCATCCTGCAGATTTGGTCAAATTGAATTTGGAAAACAATGTGCCACAAGAACTGTTCTCTTGTCACACAGCCATGATCAGCGAGTATGTAGTGGTTGGGCATGTACCGGCTAACGATATCAGAAAACTGATCGCCGACAAACCGGATGGTTTGGGGATTGCCGTGGCCAACATGCCCTATGGATCCCCTGGTATGGGTCCAGAAGATGAGCGCGAAGCCTACGATGTGATGCTGTTTAAAGCAGATGGATCAACCGAGTTGTTCACCCGATATAATGCTGCATAATACTACGTCGAAAGTCATGTTGCCTTTGAATTCTCAATCGGGTTCGGCAATTGTGAAACAATCGCGTATTGACGCAGTGGATATTGCACGCGGCGTCGCAATTTGTGGTGTCGTTTTATTTCACATTGTCTGGGATTTGGAATTTACAGGTATAATATCAGGCGTGGCGTTTCATCCGATTTGGCTGGGTTTCGGACGTATTCTTGCCGGAACATTTATGTTTCTTGTTGGATATAGTCTCGTTCTTGCTCATCCGAAAGG
>JBAUHS010000151.1:0-31193 GCA_049680405.1 Salaquimonas sp.
TTCAAACGTGTCCGTTTGAAGGGGATAGGCTTTCGCGACGTATTGGAACCATTATGGATCGCACAGACAAGAAGATATTAGCAATTTTACAGGCAGACGCCACTATTCCGGTTGCTGATATTGCGCGGAAGGTGGGCCTTTCGACTACGCCCTGCTGGCGGCGTATCCAGAAAATGGAAGAAGACAAAGTTATTGAGCGGCGAGTGGCCGTTCTGAACCCGCAAAAGGTCAATGTGGGTGTGACGGTCTTTGTTTCGATTAAAACCGACAAACATAATTCTGAATGGTTGAAGCGTTTTTCGGAAGTGATTGTAAAAATGCCGGAAGTTGTGGGTTTTTATCGGATGAGCGGGCAGGTGGACTATCTGTTGAAAGTCGTTGTGCCGGATATCGCTTCTTATGATGACGTCTATAAAAAACTGGTGGCAGAAATCGAAATTGAAGATGTTTCGTCAGCCTTTGCTATGGAGCGCATCAAAGATACGCTGGAATTGCCGCTTACCTATCTCGAGATTTGAGAGTTAAGCCAGTGCCAACCGGTGGCGGACTTTTTCGCTAGCCAATTCGTCATAGGCATTTTTACCGATCCAGGCTGCGGTTTTATTGTCGCTTGCTGCAAGTTCACTTGCAAGCTGACGTGCAGGACCGTGAAGCTTTTTGTTTCGCTTGCCGATTTGGCGAAGCGCCCAATTGACCGCTTTCCTGACGAAATTTCTATCATCGCTTGCTGCAGCTGGAATGAATTGAAGGTGATTCAAAAATGTTTCGTCTGGCTCAGCTTTCAAATGAACAGCCTGCCAGGCTATCATGGCAAAGGCTGCGCGTTTTACAAACTCGCGCGGGTCATCTTTCCAATCAAGGATTTTATCCTGGGCGAAAGCGGTGCGGTCAAACAGATTACCGCAAACCTGGTCGCACAGGTCCCAGGAATTGAAATCGCCAACCCAATGATCCATTTGCTGCGGTGTCACGTCTTCAACAATGTCCACCAATGATGCCAGAATCCGGGCCTCATGGATTTGTGACGCCCAAAGCTCAACGGCCAATGCATGGCTTTTCTTTGTTGTAGCTCCGATGGCGCGAATATTAGGCATGGAAATGCCCAAGGCGTTAGATGTGTCTATGCCAAATCTTGCCATGCCAAGGCGGTTTTCAGGCACGCTTTGAGCCCTTAATTCATCCAATAACTGATTGAGCGTCTTGTTGATCCGCTTGGCCATTGGCGCCAGCTCCCTTTGGTTCCAGACTTGCCATTTTAGGCGGCAAAGCGCAAAACTCCAATATCGGTTTTATGAATTGATGTTGGCAAGAGAGAGATAAATGAAACGGGCATTTAGGTATTTAGGTTGGAGCCTGTTGGGCGCAGGCATGATTGCTTCCGCATTGATGCTTGGCGGTTTTGGATTGCTCAAACAGACCGTTGCTCCCTATAACGGCAAAGCCCAATTGGCGGGTCTATCCAGCAATGTGGCTGTTGTGCGTGACAGGCATGGTATTCCTCATATCGAAGCTGAAAACCGACTTGATGTTGTTCGCGCTTTGGGCTGGGTGCATGCCAGCGAGCGGATCTGGCAAATGGAGGTTTTGCGGATGGCCGGGCAGGGCCGTTTGTCAGAAATGTTTGGTGAAAAAACAGTCTCGTCCGACCGCTTTTTAAGAACAATCAATATTCCAGATTCTGCTCAGAAATCCGTAACCGTTTTGCGTGCCGATACAGTGGAGCTTTTGCAAGCCTATGCGGATGGTGTGAACAGTTGGATAAACCGGAAAACCGATAGTTTTGAACCGTCACTTCCGGTCGAATTTATTGTTCTTGGTCATCACCCGGAGAGGTGGGAGATTTGGCACTCTTTGACTGTGTTAAAGGTCATGGCCCTGACGCTGGATGCCAATATGGAAGAAGAGATTGGTCGATTGGCTTTGGCCGCAAAAGGATTTAACCCGCGCGAGATTGATGAGATTTATTTGGTCGGCCCCAGGGACAATCCTCCATTACTGCCGGATTTGCGGGTGCTTTACGGCTTTGATAAAATCGGGAAAACTTCCTCTAACACTGCTCGCTCGAGCCACATACAACTCGCGACGGCCCTTAATGATGAGGTGCCGCTTGCGACGGCCCATAATGATGAGGTGCCGCTTGCGACGGCACCGTGGCAACTGCAATTGCCTGCCTCTAACAATTGGGCGATATCCGGCAGCCGAACAGAGAGCGGCATGCCTTTGCTTGCCAATGATCCGCATCTTGGATTGACAGCTCCCTCGGTATTTTATCTTGCACATCTGCGATGGCAAAAGGACGGGGAAACCCAAAACTTGATCGGCGGATCGTTGCCGGGTACGCCGTTGATTTTATCTGGCCGAAATGATCATGTAGCTTGGGGGCTGACGACAACCTATCTCGATTCACAAGATCTGTTTCTTGAGCAAATTAACCCGGAAAACATCGACCAATATCGTACCATTGATGGGTTCAAGAGTTTCATCAGCGAAGAGATAACGATCAAGGTCAAGGGCGGCGATGATGTTAGCTTTATTCGCCGGACAACGGATCATGGCCCGGTATTGCCGGATGGTTATGAAAAGCTGAAGGAGCGTTTGCCTGATGGTCATGTGGCCGCCTTGTCATGGACCGCCCTTGCAACAGACGATACGACGTTTGACGGTGCTTTCGATATCAGCATCGCGCAAAATGTCAGTGAATTCATGGCGCGCACCCGCCGGATGGTTTCTCCGATGCAGTCGATTGTCGTCGCCGATATGGACGGTAAGATTGGGCTGATCGCGCCGGGACGAATTCCCAAACGCTCAGAATATAACAAAATTCAGGGCAGGGCTCCTGTGCCGGGCTGGGTGCCGTTTTATAATTGGTATGGCCACCTCGGACCGTTCGAGGCACCGACCATAGTCAATCCAGTTTCAGGGGCTGTTGCGACTGCGAATGCCAATTGGCTACCCGCGAAATACAACAACCATATTACCTTTGATTGGCCCGAGCATTTTCGCCAAGACCGAGTGGAAGATTTGTTTATCCGCACAAACCAGAAGCATTCAATGGAGACAATGATTGCGGGACAGTCTGATAGCCTGTCGCGGGCATTGATGAAGTTTCGCGATACTGCCTTGGCGCAGATCCCCCAAGGGGTGATGCTGAATGAGGGTGTCCTGGAAGCCTTGCAAAATTGGGATGGAATGATGGACGCTGATAGTTCGGTTCCGCTCATTCTCAATGCCTGGCACCGAAACCTTCAAGATCTGATGTTGAAAGATGATCTTGAAGATGATTTTGAGCTGGTTGAAAAAGGCAATATTACCCGAATGCTGGAAATGCTTCGCAGCACGGGCGCACGGGATTGGTGTAACAAGATCAATACGCCAGAGCGCGAATCCTGCGGGGAAATACTGTTTGAGGCCATTGAAATGGCCTTGGTGGAACTTGGAGGCACGTACGGATCTGACTGGACCAAATGGCGTTGGGGAACGGCTCACATAACGCTTCATGAGCACCGCCCGTTTACGCAAGTTGGAGCGTTAAGCCCATATTTCACCATCCGAGCAGAGATGGATGGAGGCAAATATACCTTGCTCAGAAACTCCAACGATTTCGAAAAAGATGAACCCTATGCAGGCATGCATGGTTCTGCCTTGCGAACAATTTATGATTTTTCTGATCTGGAAAAATCAATCTTCATCATCTCGACCGGACAGAGTGGTAATGGGTTTTCTTCCCATTATGATGATCTATCTAAAAAGTGGGCCAAGCTTGAATATGTGCCAATGGTTACCAATCCTGAAAACTATCGCCCTCAGGCAGCTGGCACTTTTACCCTGGAAGCTTCAGCGCAATAATAAAAGCCGGAGAATGAATGATGAGCAAACTCAAACCAAGAGACGAAGTTTTAGCGGCACTGGTGAATGTCGCAGCCGGGCGAAAGCCTGCTGATCTGGTGATCAAAAACGGAAAATGGGTCAATGTTCATTCCGGTGAAATCATTGCCAACACTGATATAGCCATTGTCGAAGGGCGCTTTGCCTATTGCGGACCGGATGCGTCGCATTGTATCGGCAGAAATACCGAGATCGTTGATGCAAAGGGCCAATATCTGGTGCCGGGTCTTTGTGACGCGCATATGCATGTGGAAAGCGGCATGTTGACCGTTACGGAGTTTGCCCGTGCTGTCATTCCCCATGGCACGACTTCCATGTTTATTGATCCTCATGAGATTGCCAATGTACTGGGTTTGCCCGGCGTAAAGCTGATGCATGACGAAGCTATGGGCCTTCCGGTGAATGTGTTTGTTCAAATGCCATCCTGCGTGCCATCGGCGCCGGGGCTAGAGAATGCGGGAGCGGAACTTGGTCCGGCTGATGTGGAAAAGGCAATGACCTGGCCGAATATCATTGGCCTTGGGGAGGTGATGAATTTTCCGGGTGTAGCTGGTGCGGACAAGAAAATGCTTGGCGAGATTGCTGCAACAAACCGAGCCGGGAAAACTGTTGGCGGTCATTACGCGTCGCCGGATCTTGGTATCCCATTTCACGCTTATGCGGCTGGCGGTCCTGCTGATGATCATGAAGGGACAAGGGCGATTGATGCAGCAGCGCGGGTGCGTCAGGGCATGAAGGCGATGCTGCGCCTTGGTTCTGCATGGTATGATGTGGCCGAGCAAATCAAAGCCGTTACGGAAATGGGGCTTGATCCAAGAAACTTTATTCTGTGTACAGACGATAGTCATTCCGGCACGCTTGTTCATGACGGCCATATGAACCGTGTTGTAAAGCATGCCATTCAGCAGGGGTTGAAGCCTGTCACGGCGATCCAGATGGCGACGTTAAACACGGCAGAACATTTCGGATTGGAGCGCGAACTTGGGTCGATTACGCCGGGAAGGCGGGCGGATTTTCTTCTGGTGTCAAACCTGGCAGAACTCACAATTCATGCGGTTTATGCCCATGGTAAAAAACTCTCCGATGGTAGGACGCTTCAAGCGAGAATGCCTAAATTTCACTATCCGGCGAGCGCTAAAAACACGGTGAATATGAAGCGGGATTTGAAAGCATCCGATTTCATCATCAAGGCACCCGGCAAAGATGGTAGTCGGAAAGTCAATGTGATTGGCGTGATTGAAAATCAGGCGCCGACCAAAGCGCTGGTGAAAAGCGTTTCTGTGAAAGATGGCGTTGCCCAGATGAATTTGAAAAAGGATATTTGCCAGATTGCGTTGGTTGAGCGTCATCGTGCAAAAGGCACCGTTACCAATGCATTTGTCTCAGGTTTTGGATATGATCAAGATTGCGCCATTGCCTCGACGGTTGCCCATGACAGCCACCATATGATTGTGATTGGAAGCAATCATGAAGATATGGCGGCAGCGGCCAACCGGTTGCGGGAAGCGGGTGGGGGTGTTTGTGTGTTTCACAAAGGCGAGGAACTGGCACTGGTGGAGCTGCCTATTGCCGGTCTCATGTCCGATGAACCTGCTGAAACAGTCGCGGCAAAAGCGGATAAGATGGTAGCAGCCATGCAAAAGATGGGTTGCCAATTGAACAATGCCTATATGCAGCATTCATTGTTGGCACTTGTGGTTATTCCGGAACTCAGGATTTCCGATATAGGTCTTGTCGATGTCAGGAAGTTTGAGAAAATTGATCTTTTCGTTTGACCGCTTTTGTCCTTGGTATTGCGGCGATCTTTTTTACCGTTTTGTTTGCTGATGCTTTGATGGTTGTGTCCGATTTCAGCAGATGAGCGATGGAGTTTGTGTAATACATGAGCAGCAAATGCTCTTTTGGATTAGCACGATAAAGTCCTTCGCTATTGATTTGGAGAATGTGACGCAGCTTCAGCATGCGGATGCCGGTATCCAACGTATAGTCGCGATCCTCGCGGGGAATGTGCACATGGCCTCCAGTGTTTTCCAGATGCTTTATCAAGTCGAAAACCTTTGCTTTCAACTCCAGATCTGACATCCAGTGATCTTCATTTTGCAGCAATATTGTTGCCACCATCGCTACGGGCAAGGCGGGAATGATTGCTCCGATTTCTGAAAGCAGCTTTTCTCCAAGTTTTTGCACGCCAGCGAAACGCTGATCCTTTGCCAATTTCTCTACAGGGTCACCGGTTTCCACATAATGGGAGAAATCAATTTTGTTCTCCCTGGCAAATGTGTTGAGGGAAACCGGTTTGCCAAAACTGACACAAGCATGGCCGTAACGATAAAGGCGACCTTGAAACCGCAACTTTATCAGGTTCCAAATGAAGCTGAATACGGTTTGGATTTTGACACGAAAATCCCGTCCTGTTGCCTCCTTTTCCTGCTTGGCGGTCAAGATCCTGTCTTCCATGACCCGGTCATAATTGATGCCAACGGGGATAAATACGATGTCTTTTTCACCATCAGTCTGGAAGCCGGAAACCATATAGGAGAGGAGGCCCAGTTTGGGTTCGCCAAGTGTGCCGTCTCGTGAAAGTCCGCCTTCCGGGAATACGGCTTGGGTCACACCTTCTTTGGTTGCCTTGCGCACATAGGCGGCCAATACCCGGCGATATAGTTGGTTCTTCGAATTGCGGCGGATAAAGTATGCCCCCATGGATCGCAGCAAAGTGTGGAGGAAAATTACCTGGGCCCACTCGCCAACTGCATAGGAAAGAGAGGCGCGCTTGGAAGCGAGATAGGTCACCAGAACATAATCCATATTGGAGCGGTGATTCATGACAAAAACGACGGCGGCATTTTTGGGCACTTCTTTGAAGGCTTCATCATTGGTATAACCAAGGCGCACCCGGTAGGCGAATTCCGACATCCATTTGGCGACTTTTGTACCAATGCCAAAATAGGTCAGAGGTGAGAACGAAGGTACGATTTCAGTTGCGTAGCGCTGGGCCTGTTTCATGATAACGGCCCGCGGCTTTCCAGTGGCAAGGTGCTCGGCGTCGACCGCCTGAATAACATCGGGATCGTACAAGAGCTGGTCGATAAGCCCTTGGCGGCGGGTCAGTTTGAAGGGCTGGATCTGGAGATCAAGCCGATTGTTCAGCTCATCAATGGCATCATTGACCCGGCGCCTGAAATACCATTTGACGCTTGGCGCAAAAATCCGATCCACCAAGGCGATGATCGCAAGGATTGACAATAGCGCAACAAGCCAAAAAGGTAATGATACTGGATCAGCCAATCCCATCCTCCCAAATGGTTTGCAGATGGTGGAAGGTAGCTTGATTTCACTGTGATTGGCAAATGCCTTTCAGATCAATCCTATGGAGGCCGATGAAACACGGTTAGAGACCGAACTCACTCCAGGGGATGAAATTGAGAAGATCACCCTTTTTTACCTGTGTGGTCTCATCTTCGATCTCAATAAGACCATCGGCCTCGCGCAAACCTGATATCAAACCGGATCCATCGCGTTCGAATTTGATCAGTCCAATGCCAGTTTCTTTGGTCGTATAGATCCCGCGCCAGAACTCGCGGCGATCCGGTTTTTTGTTCTGAAAATTGAATAGAGCAGGCAGGGGATATCGCTTCGGTGTTTCCCAATCTGCGCCTGAGAGGCGAAGCAAAGACGGACGGACATAGAGAAGATAGCATACGAAGCAGGCAACGGGATTTCCGGGCAAGCCGAAGAATACTGAATTGCCAATCTGGCCAAAACTCATCGGGCGTCCCGGCTTGACGGCCAATTGCCAAAGGTGGCGCGTGCCGAGAGTTTCAAGCGCTGTGATGATATGGTCTTCCTCACCGCGAGACGCACCGCCACTGGATAGAATAATGTCGTAATCTTCAGCGGCTTTCGCCAGCTTGGATTCAATCACGTCATAATTGTCGGGTTGTATTCCAAGATCAATAATCTCGACGGGCAAGTTTTGCAAAAGCGTTTTCAACAGGTATCGATTGGAATCGTAGACTTGACCATCAATTGCGGTCTCGCCGGGTTCCAAAAGCTCATCACCGCTGGAAAGAATAGCAATCCGCAACGGCTTGCGGACTTCAACTTCAGCAATACCCGTTGAGGCAATAGCGGCGATTGTTTGAGGAGTCAGCCTTTCCCCGGCTTTGGCAATAATATCACCAATCTTCAGGTCTTCACCGGCTTTTCGGCGATTGGCGCCTTTTTTCAATCCGGGAGGGATTGCGATAAATTTTGCGCCATCCTGATCGTGGATTTCGCAGTCTTCCTGCATGGCAATCGTGTCTGCACCATCGGGCATGGCAGCACCTGTAAATATGCGAGCAGCAGAGAACCCCGGCAGTTCTATATTATCCGTATTCCCCGCAGCAATGCGGGTCACTACAGGGAAATACCCGCCAGTCTTTTCAAAGTCATCAGCGTTATAAGCATACCCATCCACGGCTGAATTATCCGTGGAAGGGGTGTCGCGTGTTGCCAATATCTCTTTCGCCAGAATTGCGCCTAAGGAATTCTCCAAAGCAATTTCATGGGTTTCGGCTATCGGGATCAATCGAGACCGCAATAGATCGATCGCATCTGCATGGCGAAGGCGCTCCTTGTCGTTCAAAAAGCAGTCGTTTAGCAAGATTTTCGAGCTTTTGGGAGGCTTCAAAGAAGTCACTTAATGGTCCTCTTTCCGGATAAGAAGATCGTTCTGTGAAGTGATGAAGTCGGCAATTTCGCTGATTGCATTGGACGAAAATATCGGCAGATCACAATCTGCAACAGCAGTGTCACTGACCAACGCCATGATGCTTGGGTCATCAGGCCAAAGAGGCTTGTCCCTGCTGGCGCCTTCACGGATCAATTCGATCTTGAAGTGGCCTTCTTTCTTGTAGCCCTCAATGATGATCATGTCACAAGGCGCAAGTTTTTGAATGATTGCCGTCAAGTCCGGTTCATCCTCATTTACAAGCTCATGCATCAAGGCCCATCGATTGCGGGAGACCAGAGCCACTTCGCCAGCACCGGCTTTTCTATGTTTCCAGGAGTCCGTATTTTCATGATCGATATCAAAAGAGTGATGAGCGTGTTTGATCGTTGAGACCTTTTTGCCTCGGGATGTAAACTCTGAAACCAGAGCCGCTACCATTCTGGTTTTGCCGGAATTTTTCCATCCAGTAACGCCAAAAATCAGAGGGTTTTTGTTCATGCAGATATTCTTTTCAATAGTTTTTCGGCGGCGTTAAAATCTTCAGGCGTATTGATATTGAAGAATGGATCAATGCTTTCATCTTCTATGTCAAATAGCTCGAATTCAACTTTTTTCAAATTGTAGCGCTGGGCAAACAGCATGACTTTGCGATTGTTCTCGTCCACCAGAAAATGCTTTAGAGGCTCAAATAGGCTGATGGGCCAGGAGCCGAAAACAGGGTGCCGATTGCCATCGCTATAGGCGAGGCAAATGGTTTGATCCTGCTGGTCTTTTGATGCGTTTTCGGTTGTCTCACAAAAGCGGTTCACGAGATCAGCTGGAAAGAAAGGCGTGTCTGCCGCAACGGTGATGATACGCGTCGCATCGGGAGCGTTGTGTTTTGCCCATTTCATTGCGGACAATAGACCTGCTAAAGGCCCTGCATAGCCTTCAATAACATCCGCCTGAACAGGATTCGGCATGAAGGAAAACCGGCTGGGGTCGCCATTCGCGTTCAAAATTACTTTTGGCAATTGCGTTTCAAGGCGCTCACATACCCGCTGAAGGAGCGGCTTGCCATGCAAATCCATCAAGGCTTTTTCGGGACCTTCCATTCGCCGGGAAAGACCTCCAGCGAGCACAACACCAATAATGTTTTGGCCTGACAGGTCAGTCATTCCCGCTGCCTTTTCGTCCGGATTTCTTATTTTCTTCAGGAATGCTGTCGGGATCGATATCAAACTCAATTCGCTCTGTGCCAGCCAGTGCGATAAATCGTTTTCCACGGGCTCGTCCGATCAAGGTCAGATTAGCCTGCCGCGCCAGCTCCACGCCCCAGGCCGTAAAGCCGGAACGGGAAACCAGAATGGGAATGCCCATCATCACCGTCTTGATTACCATTTCAGAGGTCAATCTTCCTGTTGTATAAAACATCTTGTTGGACGGGTCGATTTTGTTCTGGAACATCCATCCGGCAACTTTGTCGACGGCGTTATGCCTTCCAACATCTTCCATATAGACCAGTGGACGATCTTCTTCGCACAAGACGCAGCCATGTATGGCACCCGCTTTGAGATAAAGGCTCGGCTCGGTATTGATGGCTTTGGTCAGGCCGTAGAGCCAGGATGTTTTGAGTTTGGTTTTGGTCGATAGCTTTATGGTGTCGAAAGCATCAATCACATCGCCAAAAATGGTACCTTGAGCGCAGCCTGACGTGCGGACTTTCTTCTTCATCTTGTCTTCAAAATTGGTCTGATGGCTGGTGCGGACAATTATGACTTCGAGATCATCATCATAGTCTATCGCTGTTACGATATCGTCTTTTGCAAGCATGTTCTGGTTCAACAGATAACCAAGGGCGAGTAAATCCGGTTGGTCGCCAATGGTCATCATGGTGACCACTTCCTGAGAGTTTAGAAAAAGTGTGAGCGGGCGCTCGGTCACCACATCGGTTTTGATGGGCTGGCCGTTGTGATCTATTCCTTCAATAACGGTCGAGAGAGCGGGATTGTCCGGATTAGGGCTGACGACAAATTTTGATTTCATCCCATGATCCTAGAGCTTTTGCCCCTGTTTTTCCATCTGTCTTGCGACATTTCGTGTGTAAAGCGTAAACAGGATTCCAGTGAGACTTGCACCCAACATCAACCACAACAAAGGAAAGGGACCAGATTCCGGTGTGAGTAAAATTCCTGCCAATACAGAAAGTGCAGCGCCGCCGCCGATCTGAATTGCTCCGCCAAGGCCTGCTGCTGATCCTGCCAAATGGGGACGTACGCTCACCATTCCGGCCATTGAAGAAGGCAGTGTCAGGCCGTTTCCCATGCCGACAAAAAACAAAGGTCCGAAGAAGCCGATAGCGCTGCTGAACCCGAGATAAAAATAGATGAGGCTGATCGCCACCCCGGCAGCAGCGACTATCGCGCCATAAATCATCATTGCGAAAATGCCGATTTTGGTGGCAAACCGCCCCGATAGAAAGTTGCCGAACATATAGCCAACCGCGATGAACACGAAGAAGAAGCCGATGGTAGAGGGTGTTAAACCCAAATGATTTTCAGCGACATAGGGCGCTCCACCGAGAAAGGCGAAGAAGGTTCCTGAAGCAAAAAGCGATGAAAAAACAAAGCCCCAGAAGCGCCTTGATGTTACCAGTTCCGGGTAGGACTTGAACTGCTCTCCCATGCTGGTGCTTTGATGTTTGTTGGTTTCCTGCAGATCAAAAATAATTATGAGAAGAACAAAAAGACCAACGGAAGCGGAAAAGTAGAAGTTTGCCTGCCAACCAAAATACTCCTGTAGCAAGCCGCCGGCAACGGGTCCGACCATGGGTATCAAGGTCATACCCATGGTTACATAACCGATCATGCTGGCTGCTTGTTCCATTGGAAACATGTCTCTGACAACAGCCCGAGAAAGGGCGTAGCCACTGACCACTGTAGCCTGTGTCAGTCGAGCTAACATGAACAGTTCGACACTTGTTGCAAATGCGGCTGCGAGGCTAGACAGGACGAAAACGGCCATTCCGAAGATGATAACAGGCCTTCTGCCATAACGGTCTGACAGGGGGCCTACAATCAATTGCAAGATAGCTGTCATACCGAGATAGGCAGAAATGGCCAACTGCATGATGGCATAATCGGTTTTGAAATATTCTGTCATTGCCGGAAGGGACGGCAAGATCAGGTTCATATTAAGGGCGCCCATTCCGGCCAATAAAATGAGCGTGAAAATGTGAGGCGGGGTGCGCCGGTTCAAGAACCGCGATAAGTGCCTTGGCTCAATCTGGGTTTCATTATTTGCAGACATTCAAACTTCCGATGTGAACCCGCAAATCAGCGGCTGGGCGGTGGTGTGATTTTTTGGCTATGGACAATACGTTCGCGATATAGGGTGTAGATACCCGATGCAACTACAATCAATGAACCTAATAATGTCCATTGATCGGGATAGTCACCGAAAACGACTATGCCGCCAATGATTGAAAATAAAAGAACTGAATATCTAAAGGGTGAGACAAAGCCAATATCCCCTTCACGCATGGCATTAATGACGCCGAAATATCCGATACTCAGAAAAATTGAGGTTGCTGCAAGAAGTCCAAAATTGGCTGGGGATACCGGGTTCCAGGGCTCTATCAAGGCGGTGACGCCGCCCATCAGAGTTACACCTATGGCTGTGATTAGCGTGACCATCAGGCTTGGCGTTGTTTTAGGCAATTTTCGGGTTGTCACATCCCGTAGCACACTGCCCGCAACCGCGATGAGCACAAGCAGCGAATAGATATTAAAACCGTCAGTGCCAGGTCTGATGATGATAAGTATACCGATGAAGCCAACGCAAATCGCTGCCAAACGTCTCCAGCCAACCTGCTCGCGAAGGAACAAGGCCGCATAGAGGGTCAGCGCCAAGGGTAGGGCTTGAAAAATGGCAGCGACATTGGCGATTGGGATGTGAAACAAGGCTGTTACAAAGGCGAAAGTGGCCAGCATTTCGCCGGCAGCGCGCACAAGAATTGGCTTGCTCAGCATTTCGCGAATGGGTCTGAGGTGGCCAAAGAAATGAGCCATGATAAAAATCGCAATGCAGGCGAAGCATCCACGAATGAACAGAGTTTGACCTAAGTTCAGGCTTTCGCCAACAGACTTTACAATTGTATCATTGATGGCGAACCCCGCCATAGACAGAACCATGAAACTGCTACCGCGGATGTTTTCTGCGTGGGTTGCCGGTTCCAAGGTGGGTTTTGGCAATTTTGGTGCGATGTTGGATTTTGAAGAAGTTGAAGACACACAGATACCTAGGGTTAATTTGGAACTTTTGCCTATACCTGTGAAAAAACAATGTCACGTGAATAAATCGGATCAAAGAAACTGTACTTTAGCAGTAGATAAGGACTGCTGCGAGGTGACAGGTCTTCGTTGTGGAAAATCTGACAGCGATGGAGTGTCAAGCTCAGCGAATTGAGTTCACTGTGGCTTTCCAAAGTTCACAAGAAGCGCAGGTGCGTTCATTGCGGCCCCGGGCTATGGCATCCATAATTTGGCTTCGCGATGAAGCCCATGGGCGACAGGAAGCCATGAATGATTTCATGCGCAACATCAAAGTGATCGAGCCCGAAGAAAGTGAGCCGCATAAAAAGCCGAAAACTGTTCAGGCCAAGGTGAAATAGGGAACATTGGTTAGCCGCCAGTGGTGCTCATATGGCGGCCAACGGAAGGCTTTGAAGTTCTGTCGATGATGAAATCATGACCCTTAGGCTTGCGGGTAATTGCTTCATCAATCGCTTGGGAAACAAGCTCATTACCCTCAGATTCGCGCAGTGGAGCGCGAAGGTCTGCGGCATCATCCTGACCAAGGCACATGAACAGCGTACCTGTACATGTTAGCCTTACACGGTTGCAGCTTTCGCAAAAATTATGGGTCATCGGAGTGATGAAGCCCAATCGGCCTCCGGTCTCATTGACTTTCACATAGCGGGCAGGACCGCCGGTTTTGTAAGGGATTGGTTCAAGCGTATATTTTTCTTCCAAACGCTGGCGAACAAGCGATAGGGGTAAATACTGATCTGTGCGATCCTCGTCGATTTCACCAAGGGGCATGGTTTCAATAAAGGTTATGTCATAGCCTTCCCCATGGGCCCAGGTCAGCATGGATTCAATTTCGTGCTCGTTTACGTCTTTAAGGGCAACGGCGTTGATCTTAACCTGAAGGCCAGCTTTTCGCGCCGCGTCCAGAGAGGTCATTACCTGCTCCAGACGTCCCCATCTGGTAATTTTGGCAAACTTGTCCGTGTCGAGTGTATCGAGCGATACATTGATGCGCCGCACGCCGCAATCATACAACTCATCGGCAAATCTGTGGAGTTGGGAGCCATTGGTGGTGAGCGTCAATTCTTCCAAGGCTCCGCTATCCAAGTGCCTGCCAAGGGAGCGAATAAGGCTCATGATACCGCGCCGCACCAGGGGCTCGCCGCCTGTCAGGCGAAGCTTCTTCACGCCTTTTTCAATGAATACGGTGCATAGGCGGTCCAGTTCTTCCAAAGAAAGCAGATCTTTTTTCGGAAGGAAGGTCATGTCTTCAGCCATGCAATAAACGCATCTGAAGTCACAACGGTCTGTTACGGAAACACGCAAATAGGATACCATTCGACCGAACGGATCGATCATGTTAGCGCCATCTGCGTTTTGTAAGTTGGGTGGAAGAATTATCTCGCTCATGGATGAAATCTATTCAGGCTTTCAAGGCGGGTCAATACAAAGAATTTTTATTATCGATTGTCTTTAAAAATCGAAAAGCTCTTTGATGAAAGAAGCGGGCCTGCCGGATTTCTTGCAATAATCAAGTTTATTGACGGCCGATGAGTTAGAGCTTTTTTTCCGGCAATGTTAGTCCTGCATTTCTGGCATAGACTTTTGCCACTGCAGAATCATCTTCCCGGCCAAGGCCGGAACCTGATGCTGCTAAAAACTGCTGCAATGCGGCGGCTGTTATTGGTGCGGAGAATTTGGCCGCTTTTGCTATCTCCAACACAATACCCAAATCCTTTGGCCAGATATCAACAGCCGAGCGGGGCGTGTAATCGCCCTCAATAATGTGTGGTGCGCGGTTTTCAAGCATCCAGCTTGTTCCAGCGCATTGCGAGATGACTTCGAGGAATTTTTCGGGTTCAACGCCTTGGGTCATGCCGAATGTCAGCGCTTCGGCCATGGTTGCGATGTGAACCCCAGCCAATAATTGATTGACTGCTTTCATGGCAGAGCCTGCGCCGGCTGCATCACCCAGCGTAAAAACATTTTCCGCCAATACTTTGAGAGCAGGATCAGCCGCTTTGAATGCGGCATCACTGCCGGAGGCCATGATAGTCAATTGTCCTTTTGCTGCTTTGAGAGAGCCGCCGGAAATCGGAGCATCAAGGTAATGCACCCCGGTCTCAAGGCATTTTGCCTCCATTTCACGGGCAATATCCGGTGGGACTGTTGCGCAGGCAATGACTACGCTATCTCTTTTCATGTGCTGGACAATGCCATGCACGCCAAAAAGCACATCTCGCGTTTGATCGGCATTGAGAACCACACAAATGGCAATATCAATATCCGCTGCAATATCATTGATTGCGCCGATGCTTCCACCCAATTTCAAAAGGCGCTCAACGGCATCCTGGTTGATATCAAAACCGTATACTTTGTGACCGGCCTCCAGCGCAGATTTGGCCATGCCGAAGCCCATTGAGCCAAGGCCGAAAACTGCAATGTTATTTTTGGGCATATTAAGTTCAATCCAAGTTGTGATTTCAGTGTTTAAAGGAAAGCGAGTCTGATGAGAAAACAAGTCTGAATTTTCCACTAAGGAATTTGTTAGCTGAAAGACATTCAAAATAGGTCAGTATTATTGACCTATTATTGATTTCATGGCAGATTTGATTTCTTATTTGGGAGTGACATCAATGAATTGGGAAGAGATATTTGCAAGCCGTGCCTCGCGGATGAAAGCATCCGAGATCAGGGAGCTGCTTAAGCTTTTGGATCAGCCGGACATCATTTCTTTCGCTGGCGGTATTCCGGACCCAAAGCTGTTTCCCAAGGCAGAGTTCGCGGAAGCTTTTGCAAACATATTGAGTGGTAGTTCTGCTTCCGCAGCGCTGCAATATTCGGTTAGCGAAGGTTATCTGCCGCTACGCCAATGGCTGGTAAACCATATGGCCGAAATTGGTGTGCCTTGTGAGGTTGACAACATTCTCATTACATCCGGTTCCCAGCAGGCCCTTGATTATCTCGGCAAGTTGTTTTTGTCGCCGCACGATACGGCGCTGGTCAATTGGCCAACTTATCTTGGCGCGCTCGGGGCGTTTAATGCCTATGAGCCGAATTATGACCGTCTGGTGGCAAACGGAAACCGATCTGCCGCTGACTATGTGGAGCGGGCAGCAGGTGAGGGCGGCCGCGTCAAATTTGCCTATATGTCCGTTGATTTTGCGAACCCGACCGGAGAAACCCTTTCCGCCTCCGAGCGCCGCAACATTATGGCACTGGCTGAAGAACTGGATATTCCGATTTTTGAGGATGCAGCTTATCAGGCACTTCGTTACGATGGCGAAGCCTTACCGCCTATTCTGGCAACAGAAATTGCTCAGAAAGGCAGCATAGAAGCGGCCCGAACGCTATATTGCGGCAGTTTTTCAAAGACCCTTGCACCGGGGCTTAGGGTCGGCTGGGTATGTGCGGCAAAGCCGGTTATTTCGCGTCTTGTCTTGATGAAGCAGGCATCTGATTTGCATTCCTCGACCATCAATCAGATGGCCGTCTATGAAGTTGCGGAAAAGTGCTTTGATGGCCATGTGGGAAAACTGCGCTCAGCCTATAAGGCCAAGCGCGACAAGATGCTCACTGAGTTGCAAAAGCACATGCCGAAATCCGTTCACTGGTCCAAGCCTGAAGGTGGAATGTTTGTCTGGCTTACTTTGCCCAAGCATATCGATGGGGCTCAACTGCTTGCAGATGCGATCAAGACCAAAAAGGTTGCCTTTGTGCCAGGCCGGGCATTTTTTGCCGATGGTTCTGGCGCAAACACGATCCGTCTCAACTTCTCCTTGCCCGATGAACAAACCATCGAAGAGGGTATCGGGCGGTTAGGGGCTTTACTTAAGGAACGGATTTAGGGACCGACCCGAGGATTCAACAGGCGGTTTTTCCTCAAACCGCAGGCCCTCGGCCAGTCTGTTCAGTCCGTTTCTGGTCCGGTTTCCGATATTGTTCAACAAGTTTGCCGTTCCGGTGCGCACATAGGCAAGCCGTTTTCAATGCGGGAAGACCTTTACCCCAGATTCAACTCTTTAAAAAAATCATTCCCTTTATCATCAATCACGATAAAGGCCGGGAAGTCTTCAACTTCAATTTTCCAGATCGCTTCCATGCCGAGTTCAGGATATTCCAGCACATCGACTTTTTTGATGCAGTCCTGGGCGAGGCGGGCGGCGGGGCCGCCAATGGAGCCGAGATAAAAGCCACCATGACGGGCGCAGGCATCACGCACCTGGCGCGAGCGGTTGCCCTTGGCCAGCATTACCATGGAGCCACCGAAGGATTGGAATTGGTCTACATAGCTGTCCATGCGTCCGGCAGTGGTCGGGCCGAAGGAGCCGGAGGCCATGCCGGTTGGCGTTTTGGCCGGGCCTGCGTAATAGACCGGATGATCCTTGAAATATTGCGGCATGTCTTCGCCGTTTTCGAGCCTCTCGCGGATTTTTGAGTGGGCAAGGTCGCGGGCGACGATGATGGTTCCTGTGAGGGAAAGGCGGGTCTTTACAGGGTGTTTGGAGAGTTCGCTGAGAATTTGAGTCATCGGTTGATTGAGGTCGATTTTCACGACGTTATCGTCAAGATGATCGTCGGTCACTTCCGGCAGATATTTCGATGGATCCGTTTCAAGCTGCTCCAGGAAGATGCCTTCAGCGGTGATCTTGCCCATGGCCTGACGGTCCGCCGAGCAGGATACGCCAAGGCCAATCGGCAGGGATGCGCCATGGCGGGGCAGGCGGATGACGCGGACATCGTGGCAGAAATATTTGCCGCCAAATTGCGCGCCAACGCCCATTTGCTGGGTCAGCTTGTGAACTTCAGCTTCCATTTCCAGATCACGGAAGGCATGAGCCTCCTCGGAGCCTTTTGTTGGCAGGGAATCCAGATATTTTGTTGAGGCAAGTTTTACGGTTTTCAGCGTTTGCTCCGCAGAGAGACCGCCAATGACAATGGCAAGATGGTAAGGCGGGCAGGCTGAAGTGCCTAGTGTCAGGATTTTTTCCTTTAGGAATTCAATCATCCGGTCATGAGTCAACAGCGATGGGGTGCCCTGATAGAGGAATGTCTTGTTGGCGGAGCCGCCGCCCTTTGCCACAAAGAGGAATTTGTAGGCGTCATCGCCTTCGGAATAAATCTCTACCTGGGCCGGGAGGTTGTTTTTGGTGTTTCTTTCCTCAAACATTGATAGCGGGGCGAGCTGTGAATAACGAAGATTTCGTTTTTCATAAGCATCCATAACGCCTTTGCCGATAGCGGCGTCATCTGTGCCGTCAGTCCATACATTGATGCCTTTTTTACCCATAATAATGGCCGTTCCGGTGTCCTGACACATAGGCAATACACCGCCAGCTGCAATATTGGCGTTCTTCAACAAGTCATAAGCAACAAAGCGGTCATTTTCCGTTGCCTCAGGATCTTTCAGGATTTTTGCCAATTGCTGCAAATGGGCCGGGCGAAGCAAATGGTTGATATCCATGAAGGCTTGTTCTGACAAAAGGCGCAGGCCTTCAGGTTCCACGGTGAGCACTTTCTTACCTTGGAATTCAGCCTGGCCAACAAAATCCGACGTCAGTTTTTTGTAGGGTGTTTCATCGGGTCCGAGCGGAAAAATGTTGTAAGGCGAATTGCTCATGGAAGAAATAGCTCCTGGGAGTTTAAGGTTTGCATTGTTCCTACAGGGAAAATTCTTCAACATAAAGCCGACATTGGTAGGAAATGACGCTCAGAACTGAATTATTTTTAGGCCAACCGCGGCAGTTTAACCCTAACTCGCCGATAAGGTTTTAATAACCAATTGAATTGAATTTTAGGTGTTTCCAACTTGTTTACCAAGCCTGTTTACCGGATCGGATAGCTATTGGTTTATTGCTCATTTCTGCAGGGACCGGGAAAAAAGTAAAAATCAACAATCCGGTAAATGGTGATAATATGAATGGACAGATGAAAATCTGGATCGGAAAATTCGTATCCGGTTTGCACTTTAAATTTTTGAGTTTGGTTGTTGGCGTGGCGACTTTGCTGCTTGCCGCGCAATTGACAACTGATACAATTGCGGAACTCAAAGACATACGGGATCAACGCTTTAACGAAGCGGTAAGCGTTACAAATGTTGTAGCGCGAACCCTGGAAAAGCAGTTCTGGAATCTTGAACTCGACGATATTGAGCGCATACTTGCCTCGGTTCGGGAGAACACAGATATCATTCAGCTTAGTTTTGTGGATGCCCAAAAAACCATTTGGCTGGATGGCGACATCGCCACATCGCCGATCATCCCTAGTGAGCACTCTCCACTACAGATCAAAGCCATGGAAACTGGCAAGACCGCATCTCATGTGACGCAGTCGCGGATTGAAGTGGCCGAACCATTGAAAGAACAGACGGGCTCCAGCCTTATGGCTGAAAGCCGCGTGATCGCTTCTGTGATGGTCAGCTTTGAAAATCCGGGCCTTTGGGTCACATTGGTTCCGATTATCAAAGACAAATTATTTTCATTGATACCGATCCTTTTAATGGGACTGCTGTTGGCAGCCAAAATGGTTTCGCAGATTACAGCACCTTTGCGTGGTCTATCAGAAACAGCCAAGGCAATTGCAGATGGCGATCTGGAACGCCAGGCCGAGGGGAAGGGTGCCCGGGAAATCCGTCAACTTGCGGCTTCGTTCAACCAGATGGTTGCAACTATCCGCGAAAACATCGCCCAGATTTATGATCTGGCTTATGTGGATAAGATTACCCAGTTGCCGAACCGCGAATATTTCAAGCGTGAACTCACAAGAGCTGTGATCAAAGGCAAACGGACAAAAACCTCAGGGGCGTTGCTGTTTGTCGATCTGGATGGGTTCAAGCGGGTCAATGACACATTTGGTCATGATTTTGGTGATAAATTGCTTTCCGAGTTTGCCGACAGAATTGGTGAGTTGGTGCGCCAGGGAGATCAGATATCTTTTGATGCGGCCCAGGAATTGTATGAAGACGAAGGCGAAGTGATGGCGAAAAAGGCGAATACCTTTGCTCGTCTTGGCGGCGATGAATTTACAATTCTTCTGCCGGAAATTCGCGAAGAGACGGACGCTGCGACTGTGGCCAGACGGATCATTGAATCGGTCCAAGTGCCCTTTATCATTGATGGCAAGGAAATCATTGTAGGCACGTCAATTGGTATTGCAGCTTTTCCGCGCGATGGTCAGGACTATCAAACAATCTTGAAGCATGCGGACATGGCGATGTATCAGGCCAAGGATGAGGGAAAGAATACTTTCCGCTATTTCTCCAGCGAGTTGAATGATCAGGCGAGCAATAAAATGGAAATTGAAGCTGATCTGCGCAACGCGCTTGTAAATGGTGAATTGGAGCTGTTTTACCAGCCGAAAATTGATACAGAAACCATGAAGGTTCACAGTCTGGAAGGGCTTATTCGCTGGCATCATCCGAAAAAGGGCATGATCAATCCAGGGGAGTTCATATCAATTGCCGAAGATTGTGGACTTATCCTTCCGCTTGGCGAATATGTGATTGAGACTGCATGCAAGCAGATCAAGACTTTTGCTGCTGCCGGCATCAAAATACCTGTTGCCGTGAACATATCGATGCAGCAATTCGAGAAAAAGGATTTCAGCGAAATCGTTCTGAGTCTTCTAAAAAAGACTGGCGCTGACCCTACATTGCTTGAACTGGAAATTACCGAAAGCATGGCCATGAATGACCCTGATGTTGCTTTGGGCCACATCGAGGTGTTGAAGGCCAAAGGTGTTCGTTTTGCGATTGACGATTTTGGAACTGGCTATTCAAATCTTGCTCAGCTAAGCCGACTTCCATTTGATGTCTTCAAGATTGATAGAAGCTTTGTGAACGCACTTGGTGGGGAGGACAAAAATGGGGACGCAATTGTCAGAACCATTATCGCCATGGCCCACAGCCTTCAATATGAGACGGTTGCTGAAGGGGTAGAGACCGAAGATCAGCTTCACGCGCTAAAGCAGGCTGGTTGCCGGGTTATGCAGGGGTTCTTCTTTGCCAGGCCAATGGGTGTTGAAAACCTGATGGAATGGTTGGGAACGCAGGTAGAAAAGCGCAACAACAAGGCAGCTTGAGGCTACTAACGAAGCTGGCAAATTGCCGAGTGGCATTCGTTGAAATGGGAAATGATGACTTCCGGTTCAAAATTTGAAACCGGTTCGCCAGAATAGCCAAAGTCAACAAGGATCAAAGGCATTTGCGCATTCTTTGCCGCATTTGCATCAGTGATGGTATCGCCGATCATGATGCCTTTGTTTTTGCTGGCTGCCTTCAGCGTTTCCGTCAGATGCCTTGCATCGGGTTTTTTGAACTCAAAACTATCGCCACCGGTAATGGAAGCGAAACGGCCAATGACGCCCAAAGCATCAAGAAGTTTTCTGGCCATTGCCTCATATTTGTTGGTACAGATGCATAGGCTGTGCCCATCTTCCTGCAATTGATCCAGCAAAGGCAAAATGCCGGGATAAAGCTGCGAGTTTGTGGCGATATTGGCTTCGTAATGGATCAGAAATTCTGAATGCAATTGCTTAAGCAATGTCTCATCCAATTGCGTCTCATGCAAGTCGAAAGCCCGCTTTATCATCGCAATTGAACCCTGGCCGACCAGATGCCCAATTTCATTCAAGGTGAAAATCGGAAAATCGTGATTGCGGACGCTATGGTTCAGGGATGCCAGCAGATCAGGAGCCGTGTCTGCAAGCGTTCCATCGAGATCAAATATAATTGCGCGTTCTTGGGTCATGTCATTTCCTGAGTTGCGCCTTCGGTTACCGCAAACATCGCGCATACACAAGCGCTCGAAAATGTTCTCATAGAGTTCGACTTACACACAGTCCAAATGGCCTTTTGGCTGGAAATGGAGATTTGCCCGTGATAGTCGACGAACGATTGCACAAAAGCCCTTGGTGACCATTTTAGTCAAAGATCAACTGCGGGAACATGAAAGAGGTCAAATGTCTGTAGAAATGAAAATCAAAGCAGCTGCCGCGGCTTTCGAGTTTGTTGAAGATGGGATGAAACTTGGCATTGGAACAGGTTCAACAGCAGATGAATTTATCCGAATTTTGGCAAATCATGTGGGCAAAGGTCTGAAGGTTATTGGTGTTCCAACCTCTGAGCGCTCCCGGGCATTATGTGAGGAGTTGGGCGTTCCGCTGACGACGCTTGAAGAAACACCGCAATTGGATCTCACAATTGATGGTGCTGATGAAATTGACGGGCGTATGCGGTTGATCAAGGGTGGCGGCGGCGCATTGTTGCGCGAAAAAATCGTTGCAGCGGCCTCTAACAAAATGGTGGTGATTGCTGATGATTCCAAACTGGTTGAAACATTGGGTGCGTTTCCTCTGCCAATCGAGGTCAATCCTTTCGGGCTTGGGGCGACGCAAATTGCAATAGAGAGACTTGCGGGCAAACTTGGACTAACTGGCCCAATCAAGCAACGTGCCAATGGTGATGCGCCTTATGTAACAGACGGTGGACATTTTATTCTTGATGCATCTTTTGGCCGTATTCCGGATGCAGAAAGCCTCTCGACTGGTCTTTTGGAAATTCCCGGTGTTGTTCAACATGGCCTTTTCATCGGACTTGCAAGTGTCGCCGTTATCGCCGGCGTAAATGGAATTAATGTAAAAACCCTTTGATATTATGTTGATATTCGATCAATTGAACGATATTCGAACGGTAACAGTGGGCGCTGGCTCTTTTTGGAGAATGCAGGTATGAATTTTAAATATAAACTCGTCGCTTTTGGTGCGCTGATTGCAATGTCCGTCATGAGCTTCATGACCATTGCTCAGGCACAGGAATTTTCTGAATCACATTTAGCTGCTGCAAAACGCGCAATGACTGCGTCGCGTTCAACGGGCCGCCTGGATACCATCCTCCCAAAAATGGCTGAAGAAGCAAAAGCAGAATTGATCCGTAACCGTCCTGATCAGGAAGCCCAGTTGACCGAGGTAGTTGATAGCGTCGCTATTTCAATTGCCGGCCGTCGAGGCGATCTTGAAGATGAGGTTGCTCAGATATTTGCCAAGGTATTTACTGAAGATGATTTGAAAGTGATTGCCGAGTTTTATGAGAGCGAAGCGGGCCAGAAATTCTTGCGCGAAAGCCCGATTGTTATTCGCGAAATGACTCAGGCGTCCCGCGTTTGGTCCAATGGTCTTCAGCGCGATATGGCGACCGCAATTTCCGAAAAGTTGAAAGAAGCGGGCTTGCAATAAGTGCTGTCATTCTTCAAAGATCAAAACCCGGTAGGTTCTCCTGACCGGGTTTTTTATTGCCTGCAAAATTGTTGAAGGAATTTGTATGTCCGTGTTTGATTATGATTTGTTTGTCATTGGTGGCGGTTCAGGTGGCGTGCGCGCGGGCAGGGTTGCAGCAAGTATGGGCAAGCGCGTGGCTGTGGCGGAAGAGTCTCGATTTGGAGGTACCTGTGTCATTCGCGGCTGTGTACCCAAAAAACTGATGGTTTATGCATCCCACTTTGCAAAGTATTTCGCAGATGCACCGGGCTATGGCTGGAGCATAGGGCAAACTTCCTTTGACTGGTCAAAACTGGTGGCAGCCAAAGAAAAAGAGATCACCCGCCTTGAGGGTATCTATCGCAGCGGATTGAAAAACAACAAAGCGGAGATGATCGATTCAAGAGCAGTTTTGACAGGACCTAATTCGGTAAAGATTGTTGAAACCGGCAAGGAAGTGACTGCCGAGCGGATTATGATTGCCGTGGGAGGCAGGCCCAACGCTATGCCTGAATTGGCTGGGCATGAATTGTGCATCGTGTCGGATGATGTTTTTGATTTACCGGAGTTGCCCAAGAGCATGGTGGTTTTGGGGGCTGGATATATCGCGCTGGAATTTGCCTGCATTTTCGCTCAACTCGGCACGGAAGTGACGGTTGTTTACCGCGGTGATGAGATTTTACGCAGTTTCGATGGCGATGTGCGGGTGCATGTCCGCGAAGAGATGGAGAAGAAAGGCATCAAATTTGAGTTGATGGCGAATATCTCTTCTGTGGAGGAAAGCGCGGCGCAAAAGCTGGTGACGCTCACTAACGGCAAAAAGCTCTTGGCTGATCAGGTTCTATTAGGGGCAGGCCGGGTTCCCAATACGCGTATGCTGGGTCTTGAAGCTGCCGGTGTTGCTGCAGAATGGGATGGAAGAGTCGCGGTCAATGAGTATTCGCAAACCAATGTTCCTTCCATTTATGCTGTCGGGGATGTGACGGACCGCGTGAACCTGACGCCAGTCGCCATTCATGAGGCGATGTGTTTCATCGAAACTGTTTACAAGAATAATCCTACATCTCCGGATCATGAACTTGTTGCAACGGCTGTGTTCACTCAGCCCGAAGTTGGCACGGTTGGCATGAGCGAAGCGCAAGCGACGGAAATGTATGGGGATTTGAAAGTCTTTAAAGCCAGTTTCCGGCCGATGAAATATATCCTGCCGCAGCGTGAGGAAAAAATGCTGATGAAAGTCATCGTTGAAAGTGCGAGTGACAAGGTTTTGGGAGTGCATATAGTGGGACCGGACGCAGGGGAAATGGCTCAACTTTTGGGCATCACTCTTAAAATGGGCGCGACCAAAGAAGATTTTGATCGCACGATGGCCGTTCATCCAACAGCGGCAGAAGAATTAGTGACCATGTATCAACCAAGCTATCTGGTCGTTAATGGCGAAAGACAAGGTTAGGCCAATTGTCTGATCAACTGATTGCCTATTTCGGATATGGCTCCCTGGTCAATTTGCAGACCTTGCGTACCGCTTATGTTGGCGCCACCCCTGCAAGACTCAAAGGGTGGAGACGCCATTGGCAGGCAAGACCTGGGGTTGCTGGGGGGGCTCAAACATTTTCGCCAGCCTTATTGAGTGTGCACCGGGCGGGGCCGCTAAATGTTCATATCGAAGGCATGTTGATTGTTGATCATCTTAAGCATCTTGGTGATCTTGATGAGCGTGAAGCCCATTACGACCGTGTTTTGATAGGGGAAGATTTGATTGCGCCTGAAGATAACTCGCTTCTCAACTCCATTCCACCAGATCAAAGATTTGTCTATGTCGGACGGAAAACCGAAGCCGAAACGTCTGCGTTATTGCAATCCTATCTTGATGCGGTGATGGCGGGTTTCTTGCACACATTTGGTGAAGACGGCGTAACGAACTTCATTCACACTACAATTGGTTTCGATAGGCATATTATTGAAGACAGGAAAGAACCGATTTACCCCCGGTCGGTGAAGATCAGCGATAGTGAGGCCATTTGGTTTGACAAGCTATTGTCTGAGGCAGGGGTCAAATATGCCAAACGCGGCCAAAAAATTACCTGGCGTGATTAGAGTTTCCGCTGGGTTTCGGTTTTTTCTGGTAATGAATATGGACTTTGCCTATAACGCGCGTAATTATTCGCGACCTGTCGCCTTGGCTGATTTAAAGCCGGATCGGGTCCACTAACCAGTAATGCGTAAAGGGTAAATTCATGTCCCAAGATTGGTCACCAAGTTCATGGCGCTCAAAGCCATTTGTCCAGATCCCGGATTTCAAGGACAAAGCAGCACTGAAAATTGCCGAGGAGCGGCTTGCCAGCTTTCCACCTCTGGTTTTTGCTGGCGAGGCGCGAGCGCTGACCAAATCTCTTGGGAAGGTCGCCAATGGCGAGGCGTTCTTGCTTCAAGGTGGCGATTGCGCTGAAAGCTTTGCCGAGCATGGCGCTGACAATATTCGCGACTTTTTTCGCGTTTTCCTTCAAATGTCTGTTGTTCTGACTTTTGCTGCTGCTAAACCCGTAATCAAAGTGGGCCGTATTGCCGGGCAGTTTGCCAAGCCGCGCTCTTCTGATTTTGAGAAAAAGGGCGATGTATCGTTGCCAAGTTATCGCGGCGATATCATCAATGCGACTGAGTTTGACGAAGTGGGTCGCGAACCGGACCCTGAGCGCCAAATCATGGCTTACCGCCAATCTGCAGCTACCTTGAATCTGCTTCGTGCTTTTGCCCAAGGTGGATATGCCAATCTTGAGCATGTGCATGAGTGGATGCTCGATTTCGTTGACAAAAGCCCTCAATCTGAACGCTATAAACAGATCGGCGACCGTTTGACGGAAACGCTTCGCTTTATGAAGGCGATTGGTTTTTCAGCGGATGATCATCCGCGATTGCGCGAAACAGAGTTTTATACCAGCCATGAGGCATTGCTGCTTGGGTATGAAGAGGCGTTGACCCGCACTGATTCAACGACAGGAAATTATTACGGCACTTCAGGTCATATGCTATGGATTGGTGATAGAACACGCCAGCCTGACCATGCCCATGTTGAGTTTTGCCGTGGCATCAAAAACCCGATTGGTCTTAAATGCGGACCGACCACAACAACGGACGGTCTGTTGGAGTTGATCGATATCCTAAATCCGGACAATGAGGCAGGGCGGTTGACGCTGATTGCCCGTTTCGGCTCTGATAAAGTGGGTGAACATCTTCCAGCCCTTATCAAGGCCGTTGAGCGTGAAGGCAAAAAAGTTGTCTGGAGTTGTGATCCGATGCATGGCAATACCATTACTTCTGACAGTGGCTATAAAACACGACCATTTGAGCGCGTGCTGAAAGAGGTTCAACAGTTTTTTGCAGTGCACAAAGCTGAAGGAACTTATGCCGGTGGTGTCCATTTCGAAATGACCGGTAAAGACGTGACAGAATGTACCGGTGGCGCACGCCCCGTCACTGATGGTGATCTAGCACAACGCTATCATACCCATTGTGATCCGCGTTTGAATGCTACCCAGTCTTTGGAGCTCGCATTCCTGATCGCTGAATTGCTTCAGGAAAGCCGTGATGGTTCCGAGGCCAAAATCGCTGTTTAGTCGATTGTGTAAATAAATGAAAAAACGGCGGATATTTGATCAAGTATCCGCCTTTTTTGTGGAGGAGAATATGGGTGATCATCATACCGGATCCTGCCTATGCGGCAAGGTGAGTTATCGGGTCGAAGGGCCATTGCGGGAAGTACTGGCTTGTCATTGTACCCAATGCAGAAAACAGTCGGGCCATCATTTTGCGGCTACGAATGCTGAGGACAAAGCCCTTTCGGTTTCCGGTGATGAGTATATCAAATGGTATCGAGCATCAGATTCTGCCAAGCGTGGCTTTTGCTCAAATTGCGGATCGGTATTATTCTGGAAGCATGATGATCATGACTATACTTCGATCCTTGCTGGCAGTTTTGACAAGCCAACGGATTTGAAGATGGGCAAGCATATTTTTGTGGCTGACAAGGGCGATTACTATGAAATCGCAGATGATGTGCCGCAATATTTGGATGGTGGGACAATATTGAAAGCGTAAAGGTTGAACCAATTGCCTGAATAGTTCGGTTTGTGCAATGCTGGCAAATAGAATTACGTCGGCTGCCGAATAACCAATCAAGAGTATTACAGTGACTTCATCAAGTTCATCTCCTATCCGCAGGAGGCAAGATCAACCCAGAAACTGGTTCCAGAGAATTGGTTCCTGGTTCACTTTCGTCAATCAACGCAGGCTTGATCTCAGCCAACCGGTTTGGCCGGTTAGGCGAACGACGGCATGGATTTGTTCGGCAATCGCCCTATCGCTGCTTTTGGTGTTGATCGCGGACCGCGCTTTTCTGGAATTGGTCCGCTCTGGAGCAACCCAGAATAATCAGTTTTTTGAAATGCTCACAAAGGTCGGTCAATCCGACTGGATTTTATATGTGACTGGCGGCGCTATTTTAGTGTTCACGGTTTTCACGGCTGACAGGTTCTCAGGAGCATTGCACCGGGTTTGGCATCGCCTGTTTCTTTCAGCTTATTTCATCTTTACCAGCGTGGCTTTTTCCGGACTGATTACAATTGGGCTCAAATTTGTCTTCGGGCGCATTCGCCCGCCTTTTGTAAATGGGGCGCTGCCTTGGGAAGCTGATCCCTTTACAGCGGGCTATCAATTTGCAAGCTTTCCATCGGGGCATTCAACCACTTCGGGCGCTCTGGCAATGGCGCTGGCACTGTTGTTCCCACGTTTTGCCTGGTTATTTTTGCTACTCGGGTTAATAACTGCTTCCAGCCGCTCGTTCATAGGCGTGCATTTTCCATCTGATGTAGCAATGGGACTTGCAATCGGAGTCGGGTTTACCTGGATTTACGCAAGGAGCTTTGCCCGTAAAAGACTGTTGTTTCATTTTCTGCCCGATGGCACATTCGCCTTGCGGGGCGAGGGGCGAGGGCATATGCATCGTTGGGCGGACCTTTTTACAAATAAGTAGATCATGAGCATTCTTATTTTTGATTCTGGAATTGGCGGTCTTACGGTTTTACGTGAGGCGCGGGTTTTAATGCCGGATCGGCAGTTTATCTATGTGGCGGATGATGCGGCGTTTCCCTATGGCGATTGGGAAGAAATAGCTCTGCTTGACCATATGGTCGAGCTGTTTGGCGGTCTCATTGAAAAATGGAACCCGGAAATCATCGTTATTGCCTGCAATACAGCTTCAACGCTGGCGATTGAGAAACTGCGCGCAGTTTATCCAGATCAGGCCTTTGTGGGTACAGTGCCCGCTATCAAACCAGCTGCGGAACGGACCCGATCAGGCCTTGTTTCGGTGCTGGCTACCCCTGGCACTGTGCGGCGTCAATATACCCGCGATCTTATCAGTGACTGGGCCGAAAAATGCGATGTGCGCCTTGTCGGCAGTGTCGCGTTGGCGCGTATGGCAGAGAGTTACATGCGCGGTGAGCTTATCGATGAGGCCGCGGTTTTAAAGGAAATTGAGCCGTGTTTCGTAGAAATGGACGGCAAACGAACCGACATTATCGTTTTGGCCTGTACCCATTATCCGTTTTTAGTCAACCGGATGCGGAAAATGGCGCCTTGGCCGGTCGACTGGATTGATACTTCCGAGGCCATTGCCCGACGGGCTGCAAGTCTGATTGAGGCGAAAAATCTGCCGGAAGCCACCTTGGATGATGTGGCAGTGTTTACGGGCGGCAAGCCCGACGGACTTACAGCCAAATTACTAAGAGGGTTTGGTTTGGTTGTTTAGCGGCATCGGAACTTATTGAGAGCTTCTTTTGATTGACAACTGCACGCCAATCCCTTATCCAGCACTCAGATCCGGTCCGAAATGGCCGGTTCTTTTTTTGACGTATCCCGTGATCTAGTCTGCAACACGTGCGCAGACATTTCTGTCAGCTGGTGAAAACGACCAGCAGAGGAGGGTGCGTTTCCTTCACGCGATGCATGAGCATTCGCGCGTAACACTTTGAAAGGAAATGCTTTGAGCAAGCGTATTAATGCCAAATATAAAATCGATCGCCGTATGGGCGAGAATATCTGGGGCCGTCCAAAGTCACCAGTAAACAAGCGCGAATTCGGTCCGGGCCAACACGGTCAACGCCGCAAAAACAAGCTGTCAGACTTTGGCTTGCAGCTTCGTGCGAAACAAAAGTTGAAGGGCTATTACGGCTCAATCACAGAAAAACAGTTCCGCAAAATTTATGCTGAAGCTGTTCGTCTTCGTGGTGATACAGGTGAAAAACTTGTGGGTCTGTTGGAAAGCCGTTTGGATGCAATCGTTTACCGCGCCAAATTCGTTGCAACAGTGTTTGCTTCGCGTCAGTTCGTGAACCACGGTCATGTTATGGTCAATGGTCGCCGCGTGAACATTCCATCGTATCGCTGCAAACCGGGTGATGTTGTTGAAGTTCGCGAAAAGTCAAAACAGCTTGGTTTGGTGATTGAGGCTTCTCAATTGGCAGAACGCGATGTTCCTGACTATGTGGAAGTCGACCACAACAAGATGACTGCGAAATATGTTCGTGTTCCTGAGTTGTCAGACATTCCTTACGCGGTTCAAATGGAACCAAATCTGATCGTCGAGTTCTACTCACGCTAAGCGTGACGAAAACAAGATCAAGAATTTCAAAGCGCCCGGTTTTTTCCGGGCGTTTTTGTATCTAAGGTCATGGCCAGTTTGAAATTCATGGCATAAGATTTAGGGATTCAGGGCGCGAACATGCAATCCATTCAAGAGCTTCTAGAACGCATCCATACAGAATTGTCACCTCGATTTGGTGACGGAAAAGTCGCAAGCTACATTCCGTCGGCAATTCCCTGCTGGGAACCGAGGCACTTGAGCTGTTATCGAAATATACGGACTGGTCTATTTTTTATGAATGACCTATTGAAGGCTAACTCAAGCCGCCTCCAACTAAAATCCAAACTGTGATGTTCCAATGCAAAATATGGTCTTGAACTCTGAAATGGTTGAGCCTGATGTGCCAGATGTAGAAGCGTCTGGCGGGCATCCGGTTTTTGCCAATGCGCCTTCTTCCGTTGAGTTTAAAAAATTGCGCAAACGGCTGGTGCGTCATGTTCGCGAAGCAATTGACAAGTTTAACATGTTTGAGCGGGCGCCGACCGGTTCCGGCAAAAAGCCGAAATGGCTGGTAGGCATATCCGGCGGCAAGGATTCATATGGATTGTTGGCGATATTGCTGGACCTGCAATGGCGTGGACTTTTGCCAGTCGATTTACTGGCTTGCAATCTCGATCAGGGTCAGCCGAATTTTCCGAAACATGTTTTACCGGATTATTTGTCCGGACTCGGGATAGAGCATCGCATTGAGTATCAGGACACTTATTCAATCGTTACAGAGAAGGTTCCTGCCGGAAATACCTATTGCGCGTTGTGCTCAAGGCTGCGCCGGGGAAATCTCTACCGGATCGCAAAAGAAGAGGGGTGTGACGCACTAGTCTTGGGCCATCATCGCGATGATGTGCTGGAAACCTTTCTGATGAATTTCTTTCATGGTGGACGTTTGGCAGCCATGCCGCCAAAGCTCCTAAATGATGAAGGGCAGACTTTCGTCTTGAGGCCGCTTGCATTTGCTGCCGAGGCTGATCTGACCAAATTTGCCGATCATTTGCATTTTCCGATTATTCCGTGTGATCTATGTGGCAGTCAGGATGGGTTGCAGCGTAACATCATGAAACAGATGCTCACCGATATCGAAGCAAGAATGCCAGGGCGCAAGGACACCATGATTCGAGCGCTGACGAATGTGCGGCCTTCGCACCTGATGGATAGTCAACTTTTTGACTTTGCTAACCTGGTTGATCGTGATTCAATCAAGTCTTAGTCTGAAGACTATGATAGTCGAAACTTAAAATTCCGGAGTATTTTCCATCAATCATGAGTGATTCAAGTGAATTTCACTGCCAATGACGCAAATTGAGGCGGTTTTAGAGGTATTTTCCTGTTGAAACATCTCTGTATCCAGTTATGC
>JBAUHS010000152.1:0-12208 GCA_049680405.1 Salaquimonas sp.
GCTCGAGACTACTCTCTTGCAGAAGCAGCAGAACCTGCATTGGGTCAAACAGGCTTTTATCTAACTGTTGTACTAGCAGCTGTAGCAACGGCCTCCGGTGTTTTGGCAAGCGTTTTTGCAGTATCTCGTATGTTGGCGATGCTCACAGAGATGAAGATGATACCGCACAGTCATTTTGGTATGTCTGGACCAATCCAGCGCCATACGCTTGTATACACAGTTGTTATTGCGTCAATTTTAGCAGTGTTTTTCGATCTTGGTCGAATAGCATCGCTTGGTGCCTTCTTTTATCTCATTATGGATATGATCGTGCAGTGGGGCGTATATCGTTTTCGACGCCTGGAGATAGGAGCCTCTGCAACGGTTTTACTAATGGCCTTAGGCTTTGATGCGATCGTTTTATTAGCGTTTACGGCGATGAAGTTGCAAAGCGATCCAGCCATCGTTGCTTATGCGGGTATCGGGATTGCAGCGGTGTTCGTTTTCGAAAGGATTTATTTGTCACAATGGTTAGCTCCACAAGCCAGTCACGAGCATTAGATCAATTTTTCCGAAACGATTGGAAAAGAGTAACCCAAATTCATTGATCATCTCGTCGTTTTTGACAGTATTTTCATATGGCTGGGTAAAACACGTTCGACCTGGTGCTTATTTTAGTTGGGTTTGGTGATTGTTGGAACTACACCCGATCCCATTTGTGACACAGTGATCTGCTTTAATGCGAGATACCGAAAATGGTGCGACCGAGATTCGGTAGTATGGCAATTCGAACAACTGATTTTGCTTTTCAGACATTAAGTATTTTGGATGATCGATGATTGTTTGCTTGCTGGGTACAATCCACTAGAGCGGGTTTGGAATGTTTTTCACTTTTGCTTAGTTGAGTTGATGCTAACTTGACCTGAATCAATGTGAAAATGGAATTTATTGTCAAATGTATTTACAGTTATTTGAAGGGCTAATGAAATATTCACTCAAATGCCAGAGAAAGACAAAAAAATAGATAGAAAATCTACGGCGGGTTCGCCTAAAAAACCTTTAGCTCCGGCGTTGGAAGTTGCTATGAATGCTCATTACAGCGATTTTAAACGATATCTTCAACGCCGACTTCCAGACAAAGCAACAGCTGAAGATGTGTTGCAAAATTTTTATGTTCGCGTGATGCTGAGTGAAACTCAGCTTCGAGATGAGAGAAGTGCAATTGGGTGGCTTTATACGGTACTCCGCTCGGTACTGATGGATCATTTTCGTAGGGATAAAGTACGAATTCAAGGTGATTCCAATTATGTACAGGAACAGTTGGTTCTTGAAACAAATTCTATTGATCCGGAGCAACGAGATAATATTTGCAAATGTGTACACGGGCTTCTTTTTGAATTACCAGCAGAACAAGCGGAACTTTTACGACGAGTTGATTTTCTTGAACAGTCACGTGAGATTGTGGGAAATGATATGGCTATTTCACAACAAAATCTTCGTGTCAGATTACACAGAGCGAGAACTGCCATTGGGGCAGCATTAAAACGCCATTGCGGTGCTTGTTGCCAAACGGGCTACAGGGACTGTTTTTGTGACAGTGAATGCACACATGCCTAGCTCGATTGACCAGAAAAAGCTTTTAACCAAATCGGGGGTTCTCGATTAGCGTCCTTGGGCCAATAATAGATAGTTGGGATGAGTAATTGGAATTGCCACTAAGTCTCTTCGGAGTTGGGCTCTATAGTGCCTACATCTATGCAAATCTCACAATCAATGGTAGCGCAAGAATCAGCCGCACTTCGTGAGTTTCAAAATGATTCAGACAATCAGACCTATCTGGCGATATTTTTTATACTTCTACTTTCGGCTTTTACCTATTGGGCTGTGTTTCAAGCTGTTATTGAAGAAAGAGAAAGGTAAGTTTTGTTGTAATAAACAAGTACCCAATCCAGCTAAATGAAATGCCAGCCCCTTCACGCTCCAAGGAGTTCGAACGGTCGCTGATCTAGTTGAAAATGTTGTGCGAGATTGATCAACGAACGATAATTTCAGTGCCAAGCGGAACACGGCTATACAAATCAATCACGTCCTGGTTGATCAGGCGCACACAACCAGACGAGACCGACTTACCGATCGACCACCATTCGGGTGATCCGTGAATGCGATAAAGTGTATCATTTTCACCTTGGAAAATATAATGCGCACGTGCTCCAAGCGGGTTGTTCAAGCCCGGCTCCATTCCGCCGTCCCAGGTGTCATTCTCTTTGTTGTAGGTTGTGCGGTACTCTTCCAATTCAGGAACACGATCAATCATCTCCGCAGGTGGATGCCACTTTGGCCATTCTGTTTTGTTGCGCACATCGCCTGTACCTGACCATTCGAAGCCTTCACGGCCCAAGCCAACGCCGTAGCGCATGGCGCGACCACCTTGCATAGTAAAATAGAGATAATGCTGGGAAGTCTCGACAACAATCTTGCCAGGGCCTACTCCCGTATTGTCAGCCACTTCTTGCCGCAAGAAACGTCGATCAATCTTTTCCCATGGAACTGCTGGAATTTGGAAGCCGCCATCTATTTTGGGCGCGTAGAAAGAGGCAAAGCTGTTTATTTCGGTAGGGTCGACGGGCTGAGCTGGAATCACAGAAGAAGGTATGGGACGTGTTCGCGGTACTGATTGACACCCGGCAAGAAGAGTTGCTGCCGCGGCACCAGAGCCCATTAGGAAAAGTCGACGGGAAATAATGTGTCCAGACATTTGATGCCTTTTAAATTTAATCGCGGACGGGCGGCTCATTCGCACCGACAGGTTTCATATGCTTAATTGGAAGTGCTTACAATTGCATAACATTAATAGCGCAGCCCTTCGCAACACCTTTATCAAACATCGTTCAGTTACGAACAATATTCATGAATACGGGTAGCTAAATTAACGATCTTACTCGGACTTCAAACAAACTGTTGCTTGTCGAATAAGTCTGCCTGTTTGTATGACTACTTTTAGCAATTTTTCCATAATTTTTAGAAGTTGCTAAGTTCCGCTCCCCGCCCTTTGTCGCCTTTTATGTGAACTTTAGATCTGTGCGAATTAACAAACTCAAATTTACATATTTAGAAGCTCAGTTGTAGAATGTTATAAATTATGCACTAAGGAAGATAAACTTCCAAAACCCCCCGCTTACCTTCTCGCCGGCCTACTTGAATAATCACATCAATCGTTTGCTTGGCATATTCAATTACATCCTGTCGTGTCAGCTTCACGCCCGTTTGCATGACCATTAACGCCAGTCTTTCTAATGCCAGTTGCGGGCTGTCGGCATGGATGGTGGAAATCGAACCGGGATGCCCGGTATTAATAGCTTCTAGAAAATTGTAAGCCTCTGATCCGCGTAGTTCTCCGACAATTAGTCTGTCCGGACGCATTCGAAGGGCACTTTCCAACAGTTTGCCAATCGTTCGGTCAGACCCCTCTCTCCTGCTCGCAACCAAAGCTACTACATTTTCGTGGGTTGGACGGAGCTCGACCGCATCTTCGATTGTTACGATGCGTTCCTGGCTGTGGCACATGCCCAGCAATGCTCTCGCAATTGTTGTTTTGCCCGAGGATGTTCCGCCAGAAATCAATATGTTGAGTCTGTTATCAATTGCGGATTTCAGAAGGGTAGGCAGGTCTTCGTTTTTCAGATGGGTTTTGATGATTTCGTGCGATTCAAGCCGTTTTGTATCGACATCGGTCTGTCCATCCCCAAGGAACTTGATCTCTTCGACTTCCAAAACTCGCGCGACATATTTACGGATCGAAAGGGAAACACCACTTTCGATGGCAGGTGGCACGACGACCTGAACCCTGACATCATTTCCAAAAACGAACACGCGGCCCGAAACAATCGGATGCTCTTCTCCCAAGGCATTGCCGGTCTCACCAGCCAGATTGCTGCCAAGGGAATGGATTTCCTGCTCTGACATGCTGGCATCTTTAACCTCGACCATATGGGCCTGATCGGCATATTCAACGAATATCCTTCCATTTGGGTTAATCACAACCTCATTGACCATGTCAGAAGTCAGGAGCTTTTCAAGGGGTTTGAGGCCTTGTTCAGCATAGGAGTTGACGGTTGATGTCTTTTCTGGATTCACGAGAAATCCAAATCCTGATTGACGAGGACATTAAGCAGTGTTCCTTGAGGGATACGTATGATGGGCGGGAGTTTGAGATATTCTTCCAACACGTCTTCAGTAGCATCTTTCAGATCGTCTGACGCATCTTGGGCAACGCCCGTTGCGGCTTGTGTCGATGAATTATTCCCTGTGGCCTCATCATTGGCCAAGAAAGAAGGGATGGCAGTGATGCTGGTAATCAGGACAGCCGTTCCAAACCGCTGGAAGAACCTGGTATCGACATTGCCATTCTGGCCGCCACGACCGAGACGATCGACGCCTGTGGCTGCCAATTTAACCGACTTGCCTTCCGGGGTGATGGCCCGGTTCCAGGCGATCAGAACGCGCTTCTGGGCAATTGAAATCTCGGAATTGTAATTCCCGATCAACCGTGTGCCTGCCGGCATCAAAATGTTCTCACCATCATAGGAATAGACGGGCCGCATCACCTGCGCCCTGATATTGCCGGGCAGTTCGGTATTGATGGCGGTCTCCAAAACAGCAGAGATGATCGTTCCTTGGACGATCACATTGGAGATATCACCGAGTTTAGAGGCTTTGGCGGTCTCAAAACCTTGGGTGGCAGATGATTTGAGGAATTGTTCGTTTCTGGATAATTCGCGAACACCTGTTTCTTCCTCTTTTGTCCCGGAGGTAGATTGACCTTCTTCGGACACGTCAAAAACATTGCCGTCAGAAACACGGCGTTTCAGCAATTCTTCATCTCTGGCGGCTTTGCGCTCGGCGAGCATTTGACGAAGTCGCTCGCGTTCTTCCGCTTCAAGACGCAAGCGTTCTTGCTCGGTGAGTTCTTCATTTGTCGGGCCAGCAGGAACCGATTGTGCTGCTTGCAGCGCATCCAATCTGGCCTGCAGCAGCTTTTCTCTTGTTTCCGCTTCTGATCGTAGCGCTGCAGCCTGCTGGTCGAGAAGGTTCTTGATATCGGTTGCGGACGGCCCTGCATCACCTTGTGTGCGATTGGCAATCTCCTGAAGGGTTTTTTCAAGGGCAGCCAGTCGTGCTTTTGCTTCATCGCTTAGGTCGTTGCTACTGGGTTCAGGCGCGATGAAAATCGGTTGATCCGCCGGTTTTTCGATCTCGATTGAGGGCTCGGCTGCAATCTGTGTTGATATCCCGCTGTCATCGACCGTGGATGTACGCTGGATTTGTTCGGAAGTGGACGTACCAAATCCGAGCAGGTACCGGGCTTGATCTGGAAAGATTACGAACACCGCAGCAAGCACGAACAGGATTGCGAAAAACACAATGGTGCGAAATGTGCGTCCATTTGGAATGCCAGTATTTCCCTTGCCAGCCATTCGATCGCGTCGTGCCTGCAGACGATCATCTAGGGGCTCTTGGGTCTCAACTTCATTCGGATCCTGGGCCATGACTTAACCCGCCCATCCACGAACGATGCGCGGACCATTCGAAACACAGATCGCTTCGTCTCCAATGCGAACCGTCCATTCCTTGTGAACCCCGTCAACAATGATCTGGCTGCCGGACGTGCGTGAATTGATCAAATATTCCTTGCCGCCGTCTCCAACGCGAAATATAGCCGGCAGGGGTGCGTTTTCTGGAAACGAAAAGAAGGTCTGTTTGCCATTGTCAAAGACTTCGACAGGGGCAAATTCTGCAGTTCCAGCAACGTAATAGTCGAAATTACGACCTTTCTTACTGGTCGTGACATTGCCGAATTCAGAAACCACGCCCGTTGGATATTGGAAGGTTGTCCGAAAGTTATGGCTTTGGGCGTTTCCCGAAGAGGGGCCGGACCTGCCTTTATGGGCACGAAGTTCAAACGAGTAGACACGGGCATCCGTATAGACCGTCATATTGGTGACGGCATCATCGTTGAGCGGTTTGATCGAAATCACATCGCCGCGCTTTAATCGGATGATCTGCCAGGACGCACTGTCACCGACCTGAATGGATTCAACGACCTCGTTCTTGCCGAACTGAACTGTCGAAATGAAGTTTGTGTGCATGTCGAGGCGGTAGACGGTGTTCTCATTATAAACGAATTGCTTGATACGCCCGTCAGCCGGCAGAGGCACAGGCTGTTGTTCGGCGAATGTGGGTCCGGTAGCGGTGACAAATACTGCAAATGCCGCCCCCAATAGTATCTTTTTCATAATCTTGCCTTCCTGTCTGTCTGTTTACCGTTCTGTTGCGGCTTATGTTCATTGGGTTGTTGGACGGTTATCGAGGGTTTCCGCATCGATCCGGTAGTTTGTGACGGTGAACCCGAGCGGGTTTTTCCAGACGGCCTGCAGATTGCGTTCGACCCTTGGTTCAAAGATAAAGCCGACCGTCGCAACAAAGTCGCGTTCGACGGATCGTTCGCCCTCTCTTTCCAGAGCCTTGCGGAACCGCACCTGGGCGGTTCCTTCGCTCAACAAAGTGATGGAAATGATCGTGACTTTCAGCCTTGAACGATTGGTATAAATATCCGGGGGATAGTTCACATTGCCCCTGGTCCAAAGAGCGATCAGGGAGGACCGCGCCTGATCCTCGGACCGGGTCAACACATCGGGTATACGGGTCTCGTTGTCTGCCACGTCATAGGTTTCTCTGTCGGTCACATAACTGACAAGTTCAGCCTCGCGCACGGCCTCCTGTTCGGTAAGATCGACGGCACGCACCTGAACGATCTTTTCCGCAGATCCGGTTGTCTTGTCGACCATGACCACATACGGCCTGATTTCTTTCAGGGGAAGAAGAGACAGGACAACTCCCATGGCGACGACTGACAATAAAAGCGCAAGGATCGCGACGCCCATCCAGCGATTGCGTTGTGATCGCAATTGGAAGAAGACTTCCTCTTCAAAACTGTAGGCGATCTCATAGACTGTTCTCTTTGACATTTTTTACTCAAACCAATTGATTGTTTTCATTGCCGCGCGTTTTCGCCGTCTATTTGATTAAAGATTTGCGCCCGCCATCTAGGCCTGTCTGTGTTGCGTCTGAACCAGTCTTTGACGTTCGCTCCGCAGCGCCCGATTTCATGGTCTCTAACTGGACGGCCTTGGCATCAGGTGTTGTCGGAGAATTGCCAGTTTTCTGCAGAAACGAAGGATCGCTGAACCGTTGTCGGTCCCGGCTCATACGGGCGGCCTGGGTGACGAACGCTGCTGTTTGCGCTATCCGCCCGCCACCTGTTTCTCGGATGTTTTCAGACGCCAGCTTGCCTGCGTCATAGCGGGCAACACCGCTATAGGCGGTCCGTACCGGTGATGTTGCCATATCCTTGCCCATGCGACCCGCTGCGCGCGCCTCTGCGACACCCGTTCCCGTCGTGACAATCGTTCCTGCCAATCCTGTGACCAGACTTGGTATGTTGAACATCATGAAGATCGCGGCAAAGATGACGATGATGAAGGCGGCAGCCTCAGCAAGGGTGGTTGCCCCCTGGGCCGAGGCTATCAGACCATTACCAACCCCGATCACGGCTCCCATGACACCGGCAAGAACGAGCGGAATAAGCGCAAAACCAATCGTGAAGCGCGTCCAGGATTCAAACAGGCTTCGGGTCGCATTGAACAACAGGCAGGCGATGAAGACTGGCGCGAAGGATACGGCCATCGCAAGACCGATCTTGGCCAAGGCAGAAACCAGAATGGCGACACAGGCCATCAAGGAACCGAGTACGATGAGAACGACTGCCGTCAGGCTGATGCCGAGCCAGCCGCTTTCCTCGTTGGCGCGATCCGAAAAATTGAAAATCTCTGTGACCATGTCATCAAGGGCGGTGTTGAGGTTGGGTGCGCTTGTCGCACTGATCAGTTCGGCCCCGATGGCACCGGGCGTATTGGTCAGGATGTTATAGATCGGCTGAAACTGAGACCAACTCGTCGCCACAGACAAGACCATGACATAGCGAATACCCCAGGTGATGTAACTCGACATTCTAATAGGCACGAACTGAAACAGGGAGTTGGCTGCAACTAGTGCCAGACCGACCAGGCCACCTGCCTGGATCATCGTCGTGACCGGACCCGCAAATCCGGTGAATACCGATTGGGCATAGCCTGCGATCGCAGCATCAATCGAGTTCAAGGTGGTGGTGATATAGGTGGCCATAGCAATATGTATCCTATTTGAATGACCGGTCGACGACGCCGAGATCACCGCAAAAATTCAGAGCCTTGTCGCGGGGGCGTTCATCTGCCCGGGTTTGTTGCAATGCCAGATAGTGTGGGCGCAGTTCTTTTTGGGAGAGCTTGAAGAATTCAGGAGGGATGCTGGCTTTGATCACTTCAAAATCCTGACGCCCGCCCAAACAGCCGAAATCTTCTTTGCTGCCGGAAGCTGCCCTTGTGCAGATGCGTTTAATCTCTGCATCTTCCCAAAGAAGCGTATGGGCTTCGGCGAGATCCAACAGGCTTCGATTATTGCCAGCGATTGCCTTAAGGTTAGATGCCGCTTTTGGATGAACAAATGAATTGAAATCGCAATGAAAATTCTTGCCGTGATCTGCCGAGGCTGCCAGCGGAACCAGCAAAGCAGCCATCGTAGTGACAAATGCGGGGATAAGTGAGCATCCCATCAATTGTCGCCCGTCTTCATGAAATTTCGCGAAGCCTGGCCATCCCTTGCGATCTGCAAAGCTTGCATGCCCGTCGCATTGGTGGCAGCTGACTGAACACGGATCAATTCCATGACGAGAACAGCCACTTCAGCATTCACCCGAGTGTTGAAATCAACACTGGCTTTCAGATCGGGCGCGCTGTCTATCTGGTCAACCAAAGAGTTAATTCGCGTCACGGCTGAATTGGCCCGCTTGTAACTGTCATCGGCTGTGGCAACAGCGGCCAGCCCCGACCCTGCAAGAGATGCGATCGCCTTGTCGGCAGGAACCGTAGAAGCGTTGAAATCTCCCAAATCACCCAGGTTAAATCGATCCCTCAGATCAGAAATGATCGTATTCATATCGCCAATATTGCCGGTGATCGCATTGCCGCTGATAGCGCCGTCGACAATCGATTGAAGATCATCGGCTGCCTGGCGGGCTGCTTTATCAGCCAAACTGTTCAGAATGCTTGAAATGCCTTTCGAGCCGGTAATCGCCGTCAGACGCTCACGCATATTGGCCAATTGATCCTGCATGGTGGTCAGCTGTTTGATTTGTTCTTCATAATCCTTGATCTGTTGCTGCAGCGAGGCAACCACCTGGGCGATCTGGGAGGTATCAATGACAGGGATGCCTTGTGCCTGTGCATCAAGGGCTGGAAAGCCTGCGAGGGACAGAACCAGTGCGCTGCATGTCAGAAACTTTCTCATGTGACTGCCTTTCCAAGGGTTTCATCTTCTATCGGAGTGTGGTGGATGGGCTCATAAAGACAGGCACAGGGGGAGGTGTACTCCGTAGGTATCGAGGCACAGCCAGCCAGAGATCCTGCAACGGTTAACGTCACGATGACTAAGGACAGTTTCTTCTTCATGTTGCTTCCTTCCAAAATTCTTTATTCTCTCGCCATCCATCTGCCGCGTTAACACCCTTGCCGCCGCCAAGAACGGACAGAAGCGGACCAATGCCTGTCAGATCCATGTCAATGATGGTGCTGTCATCTCCCGATTGAATCAGCGCCAGTCTATGTCCGACATTCGATTGCATGAGGAAATCGCGCTCACGATCCGTGAGGTTAAGGGGATGAAGTTCTGCTGGCGTATTGCGGTTCGAGGGATAGATCAGTCGTGTCACCACGCTTTCAAGGATTGCGCCTCCCGCTGCACTTTCAGAAATATGCGAGACCCGTTGTGTGAGCAGAAGAACTGCAACGTTCTTCTTGCGCATGGTCAGCATCCAGTCTTTGAGGCGGGACTGAAAATAGGGATCATCAAGCAGTTTCCAGGCTTCATCCATCACGATGAGCGTAGGACGTTCATCCTCGACCATCCGCTCAATCCGTCTGAACACATAGGATAGCCATGCGGTTCGCACATCGTCATTGTCGAAGATTTCTGAAAGGTCGAAGGCGACAATATCATTGGTGAATTTGAGACAGTCCTTGCCCTTGCCATTAAACAACCATTCGAACTGCCCCCCTCTGTCCCAGCGGCCCAGACGATTGTGCAAATCCTTGCCATCATCCACAGCGCGCAGTTGCGAGCGGAAGTGGCTGACGGTTTGTAAGTTTTTGACCGCCTTGGCATTGTCTCTGGATGCTTTTGCAAGGGCTGCGATCTGTATGGGCGAGAGTTCGCCGTCTTTCGGCTTCAGCATTGCCTCCAACCAATCAGTGAGCCAGGCAGCGCCTCGCGCATCTGATTCTGCTTCAAACGGATTAAAGCCTGTCTCAACGCCCATCTTTACCGATGTATAATCGCCGCCCATAGCGCGAATGGGCATTTCAAAGCCCTGATCCTTGTCAAAGACGATGATGCGCGGATTGAGACGTAGAGCCTGAGCCAATAGAAAGGCAGTTCCGATGGTTTTGCCTGACCCGGTCTGGCCGAGAACAAGAGAATGCCCGACGGTTCGCTCATTTGGTTTGCCAGCCAGATGGAAATTAAACCGGTAGGGTTCGCCATTGCCGGTCGGCAGGATTGTAATGGCCTCTCCCCAGGGCGACAGGGATTGTGGTCGACCGCGTGATGCACCGTGCAGAGCGCTTAACTCGGCAAAGTTTTGAGAGGAGATCATCGAAGCCCGGGATCTATAGGTATAATTGCCCGGTTGCTGGGCGAAGAAGGCGGCTCTTGCGGCAAAATTCTCACGGATCATCGATCCGCCAACACTGGTTATGGCTCTGGTGACAGCTCCCAAAGTCTCATCAAGTACCGCTTCGCTATCGGCAAATACCGCTATCGTGCAATGATGATTGCCAAAAGCGACACGCCCGGAAGCCTGATCGTCTGCGGCCTCTTCGAGTTGATGTTGCAGGGATCTAGCGGCATCTTCTGCGGCGGCCATCTGCCGGGCAACGCGCTGGATCTTGTGAAGCGCTTCAATCCTGTCTCCAGGCGTAAAAGAATTGGTGACGACCATATCTGTGGCAAGATCAAGCGAGTCGAGAATTCCGGCAAAGGTGGCGCTAGGATAATCCTTCAAGGTGATGATCGCGCCATGACGGGTGTTTTTCGAATGTGAACCAAACACCGTGAAACCATCTCCATGGAAAAATATAGGCGCACTGGCGATCAAATCATTGAGTGGGATAAAGCCTCTTCCGGGCGTAATAGGTCTGAACTCACCACTTAGCGTGGCGGCCAATAGGCCAAGCCATTCCCCGCCTGAAACCGTCATGCGCCGAGGTGATGTTTTGGCGAGCGTCTCCATCATCGAAGTGACGATCTGGTTGAGGCGTGTCAGGCGTTTCTGCACATGTTGTCTGTTCTGGTCATTGCCACCGGACAATTTTGCCCATAATCCGCCGACTTTCGAAGGACGGATGGTAATGGTCACCAGCGTGGTTCGATGGCGAAGGCCGGCATTGCCCAAAAACTGTTGCCATTGCCTGTCGACAACGGAGGCGAATGGGTTATTCTCATCAACAGGTATTAGACTTGGCGCTGTGCGTGACGAAATCCTATGCACGTAAAATCCGACATCAGGCATTTGTTGAGCCACAAGCGAAGAAAAGGCATTGGCGATTTCTGCGATCTCAACTTCATCCCCCGTTGATGCCGAAATCCCGTCAACGGCAAAACTCGCCATGACGTCGCCATCGCGCAATAATATCGTTTGGTCATTGAGCGCGGTGATATAAGGCAGACCACGCACCAGAAGCTCTTCATGCTCGCGTCCTGGATCATAGAGAGACTTTTCTGCAAGGCTCTTGCGACTATCAAGCACCATAGATCACCCCCTTGCCTTTGAACCAAGAAAGGGTGAGCGGCGTTGTACGAAGGACGGTAAAGATCACATCGAAGATGCGCGGGTCATAGGCCGCGAGTAGGCGAAGTGCGATATAGCCGATAACAGCACTGACACCAAAATAGATCAGCGACAAGGTTGCAATGAAGCCGCCCACGACCACCAGCATCAAGATGATGACATAGGTCATGGGCAGCCCCATCAGGGAGACTGGGCGAGTAAGGCCTTTGAAGAGTGGGGTTGCCAAAACTC
>JBAUHS010000153.1:0-40313 GCA_049680405.1 Salaquimonas sp.
ACCAAAATCCCCAATGGCACCGGCGGGCTTGAAGACCGTATGCCGATGCTGTGGACCTATGGCGTGGGAACCGGCCGCCTGACCATGAACGAATTTGTGGCTGTTACCTCAACCAATATCGCCAAAATCCTCAACATGTATCCGAAAAAGGGTGCTATCCTTGTGGGATCGGATGCGGATATCGTGGTTTGGGACCCAGCGAAAGAAAAGACCATTGAGGCGAAAAGCCAACAGTCGGCCATCGACTATAATGTGTTTGAAGGCAAGAAGGTCAAAGGCCTGCCGCGCTATACGCTTTCACGCGGGCATGTTTCTGTTATGGACGGTAAGGTTCAAACCGAGGAAGGTCATGGCAAATTTGTCAAGCGTCCGCCAAACGGAACGGTCAATTCAGCGCTATCGACCTGGAAAGAACTAACCAATCCGCAGCCGATCAAACGGACGGGCATTCCGGCGACGGGGGTTTGATGGAATGCGGACTCGGTCGATGATTCTGATAACGGTATTGATAGCACTGGTTGGCGCAAGTGCTGCGCAAGATTTGGCAACTGCTTATGTCGCCGTGATCGGTGGCGCGATTGTTTATTTTTTGCACGCAATAGAATTCAAATTGAACAGATTACTTACTGAACACGGCATTGCCGTCTGGGATGATGAAGTTGCAAAAAATTAACCCCCCTCTGCCCTATCGGGCATCTCCCCCACAAGGGGGGAGATCAGGCTTGGCTAGATCTCGCCCAATGCAATCTCCCCCCTTGTGGGGGAGATGTCACGAAGTGACAGAGGGGGGTAACTTATAATGGCCGTCATTTCCGCCAAAAATTTATCGCTTACTTTCGAGACTAATGACGGACCGGTCCATGCCCTTTCAGAAGTTGATCTTGATATCAAAAAGGGTGAATTTGTTTCCTTTATCGGACCGTCCGGTTGCGGCAAGACGACCTTTCTGCGCGTTATAGCTGATCTCGAAAAACCAACCGGTGGGACAATATCTGTCAACGGCATGACCCCTGAAGAAGCCCGGATGAAGCGCGCTTACGGTTATGTGTTTCAAGCGGCATCTCTATTTCCCTGGCGCACCATTGAAAAGAATATCTCCCTGCCGTTGGAGATTATGGGATTTTCGAAATCGGAACAGACAGAGCGTGTTCAACGCACACTTGATCTGGTTGAACTCTCCAATTTCGGCAAGAAATATCCGTGGCAACTTTCCGGCGGCATGCAGCAGCGCGCATCTATTGCCCGCGCCCTTGCCTTTGATGCGGATCTTCTATTGATGGATGAACCCTTCGGGGCGCTGGATGAAATCGTCCGCGACCATCTCAATGAGCAATTGCTGAAATTGTGGAAGCGTACCGACAAGACAATTTGTTTCGTGACGCACTCGATCCCGGAAGCTGTCTATTTATCGACCAAGATCGTGGTCATGTCGCCAAGACCCGGGCGTGTAACGGATATCATCGAGTCCTCCCTCCCCAATGAGCGACCTTTGGAAATCCGCGAGAGTGCGGAATTTTTAAAGATTGCCCATCGCGTCCGCGAAGGATTGCGCGCGGGGCACAGCTATGAGGAATAGCAATCTGTGACTGCCAAATCCAAAACCATACCTGTCCTTACCGTCCTCGCGGTCATTGTCGCGATCTGGTATGCCTGTGTGGTTTGGATGAATGCCCCTTTTGAACATGACAAGGCCGAACGGGCGAAAACACAGCCGCCAAGTTTCTCACAACTGATCAGCAATACCATGACACAAGAGCGGCCTGTCCTACCGGCAGCCCATCAGGTTTTTGCAGAGATTTGGGACACAACAGTCAACAAGAAGATCACTTCAAAGCGCTCGCTGGTTTATCATTCATGGATCACGCTTTCAGCGACCCTGCTTGGTTTTATCATCGGAACAGCGCTCGGTATTTTGCTGGCTGTTGGTATTGTCCATAATCGTGCCATGGACCAATCCGTCATGCCTTGGGTAATTGCGTCACAAACCATCCCCATTCTGGCTGTTGCACCGATGATCATTGTCACGCTCAATGCGGTAGGTCTGACAGGGCTAATTCCCAAGGCACTGATTTCGACTTACCTGTCTTTCTTCCCGGTCGTTGTGGGTATGGTAAAAGGGTTACGCGCTCCCGATAACAGCCAGCTTGATCTAATGCATACATGGTATGCTTCCAAATCCCAGATATTCTGGAAACTGCGCTGGCCATCCTCCATGCCATTCCTGTTCACTTCGCTTAAAATTGCTGTGGCGATTTCGCTAGTTGGCGCCATTGTGGGCGAGTTGCCAACGGGCGCTGTTGCGGGCCTTGGAGCGCGTCTTTTAGCAGGCTCTTATTACGGGCAGACTATCCAGATCTGGTCTGCGCTGTTCATGGCCGCTGCCCTTGCAGCGATACTTGTGATGATCGTAGGCTTTGCCCATTCTTATGTGCTTAAGCGCATGGGACAGAAAGCGGAGATCTATTGATGGCCAACGGAATGTCATGGCTGGTTTTTGCTCTCGTTTTTTGGATGGGGGCTTGGGCATTGAATGAGTGGCTTGTACGCCAAAAATCATCGCGTCGACAAGGTTTCAGCCTTATCAGTCTGGCTGTCCCGCTGATATTCGGTATTACCCTTCTGGTTATCTGGGAGTCTGTTACCCGTGGCTTCAATATTCCAGCGATCTTGCTCCCTGCGCCTTCCGGGATTTGGGAACGCATCGTCAATTCTCTACCAATATTGTGGGCAGATTTTCGGCAAACTTTCCTGAAAGCAGTGATAGCCGGCTATGTGCTTGGCTGTGGTTCGGGGTTTATCGCCGCTCTGCTGATTGACCGCTCTCCCTTTTTGCAACGTGGATTGTTGCCCCTCGGCAATTTCGTCTCCGCCCTGCCGATCATCGGCGTTGCGCCGATAATGGTCATGTGGTTTGGTTTTGACTGGCAATCCAAAGCCGCAGTTGTCTTGATCATGACATTTTTTCCCATGCTGGTGAATACCGTTCAAGGGCTCGCAGCTTCCAACCACATGGAGCGGGACTTGATGGGAACCTATGCCAGCACCTGGTGGCAAACATTGGTAAAACTTCGCTTGCCAGCAGCAGCCCCTTTCATATTCAATGCATTGAAGATCAACTCTACTTTGGCGCTGATCGGCGCAATCGTGGCAGAATTTTTTGGCACACCCATTGTCGGAATGGGCTTTCGTATTTCTGCGGAAATGGGCAGAATGAATACGGATATGGTGTGGGCTACAATTGCGGTGGCGGCCCTGGCGGGCTCCACCTTTTATGGAGTGATTGCGCTTGTTGAACGCGCTGTCACTTTTTGGCATCCGTCCATGCGCTCAAGCAGGACATAACAGGGAGTAAAAATATGAAAAAACTCACCACTCTTCTCATGGCTGGCGCCTTTTCGCTGGCCGCTTTTCAGGCGATGGCAGCTGACAAGGTTACCCTACAGCTGAAATGGGTGACCCAAGCCCAGTTTGCTGGATATTATGTTGCCAAAGACAAGGGTTTTTATGGCGAAGAAAATCTTGATGTCGAAATCAAGCCCGGCGGGCCTGATGTTGCACCGCCACAAGTGATTGCGGGCGGCGGCGCGGATGTTGTTCTCGACTGGATGCCTTCTGCCCTTGCCACACGGGAAAAAGGTGTAGCACTGGTCAATATTGCCCAACCGTTTAAATCCTCCGGGATGATGCTGACTTGCCGTAAAGACAGCGGCATTGCATCTCCTGCGGACTTCAAGGGCAAAACCCTCGGCGTTTGGTTTGGCGGAAACGAATATCCGTTTCTCTCATGGATGAGCAAATTGGGCTATTCGACCGAAGGCGGCCCAGATGGTGTGACTGTCCTCAAACAAGGCTTCAATGTTGATCCTATCCTGCAAAAGCAGGCCGATTGCGTATCTACCATGACCTATAACGAATATTGGCAGATCATCGATGCGGGCCTGACACCGGACGATCTGATCACTTTCAAATATGAAGATGAAGGTGTTTCAACACTGGAAGACGGCATCTATGTTCTTGAAGATAGTCTTAAAGATGAGGCTTTCCAGGACAAGATGGTTCGCTTTGTCAGAGCTTCCATGAAGGGTTGGAAATATGCTGAAGCCAACCCGGACGAAGCGGCGGAAATCGTTCTGGAGAACGATGCTTCCGGTGCACAAACTGAAAAGCACCAAAAACGCATGATGGGTGAAATCGCCAAGCTGACAGCCGGATCGAATGGCGCACTTGATGTGGCTGATGCTGAACGTACGGTAAAGTCATTACTTGAAGGTGGCTCGGATCCGGTTATCACCAAAGCGCCAGAAGGTGCATGGACTTCCATGATCACTGATAAAGCGCTTTAAACCTAAGCAGAATTGAACAAGAGATGGGGCGGGTTGTTTTTCAGCCCGCCCTTTTCATTTGACGAATTACGATTTAGCAAACTGAGAATTAACTGGGAGGATTGAGTTGATGAGCGTTGATGTGGTGCGGGTTGAGTTTCAAGATGATCTGGCATTCATCACGATCAACAACCCTCCGGTGAACGCAACTTCCCAGGCAGTTAGAGAAGGTTTGAAAAAAGCGATTGAAATGCTGGCTCAATCCGAAGCTAAAGCCACGATCATCCGATGCGACGGAAAAACCTTTGTTGCGGGCGGAGATATTACCGAGTTCGACAAGCCACCTATTGAGCCTTATTTGCCGGATGTGCTTGATCAATTGGAAGCCTGCAAAATCCTGACCATAGCTTTGATGCACGGTACCGTGCTCGGTGGAGGCTTTGAGATTGCCCTTGCATGCGATTTCCGAATTTGCCTTGCGGGCACAAAATTTGGACTACCGGAAGTCAATATTGGCCTTATTCCAGGCGCAGGAGGAACCCAGCGTTTGCCAAGGCTTGTTGGCGTTGAGGCTGCTGTAAACATCGCCTGTTCGGGCAGAATGGTCTCCGCTGAAGAAATGTTCAACGCCGGAGCAATTGATCAGGTTGTCGATAATCTTGAAACGGGCCTAGTTGGTTTTACAATGACATTGCCGCCCAAACCCTTGGCAATCAGCAAGCGGAATATCAAAGCGCCGGGCGCGGACTGGTTCAAAGAGCAGCGGGCATTTTTGACCAAGAAAAGCAAAGGCCAACAATCTCCTCTACATGCGTTGGAAGCCATTGAATGGGCAACCCATACGGATTATCCAAAGGGACTAAAGCGGGAGCGGGAAAGATTTTCCGAACTCAAACTATCGAGCGAATCCAGAGCCTTGCGCCACGCTTTTTTCGCTGAACGCAAAGCTGCAAAGCCGGATACGATCTCTGGCGGTGACGTATTACCCTTGACCCAGATTGCTGTAATTGGTGGCGGCCTGATGGGAGCCAGCATTTGCGCAACGGCACTTGGCGCAGGCTATCAGGTGCAGATGATTGAGCGTGATGATGATGCTGCAACAAGCGGCGCACAGCGACTCAGGGATATACTGGAAGGATCGGTAAAGCGCGGTAAATTTAGTGGTACCGAATTGGCAATCCAGTTAGCGAATTTCTCCGTCAGCGCAGACTATAAGGATTGCGCAAATGCAGACATGGCCATTGAAGCCGTGTTCGAAGACTTGACGGTAAAGAATAAGGTTTTCAGGTCTCTTGCTGATGTCATGGGTCGAAATGCGATTTTTGCAACCAATACCTCTTATCTTGACCCCCAAAAGATTTTTGCTGACATCAACAATCCTGATCGTTGCTTGGGTCTGCACTTTTTCTCGCCGGCCCATATCATGAAACTTCTGGAAATTGTGAAAACGCCGGAGACGTCTGCCGATGTTCTGGCCACCAGTTTTGCATTTGCAAAACGGATTGGAAAAATTCCCGTTTTATCGCAGATTAGTGACGGCTTCATCGGCAATCGTATGCTTGCGGCCTATCGCAGGCAGGCGGACTATATGCTGGCCGATGGTGCTCTGCCTTTTGAGGTTGATGCGGCCATGAGAGACTTCGGCATGCCAATGGGGCCATATGAGTTGCAGGATCTGACGGGGTTGCAAATTGCCTGGGCAACGCGGAAGCGACAGGCTGAAACTCGGCCCGTCCATGAGCGCTATGTTACCCTTGGTGATACACTTTGTGACATGGAAAGATTTGGACAACGCAGCGCAAAGGGCTGGTATCGTTACGATGACGGAAACCGCTCCCCTGTTCGAGATCCCCAAATCGAGCATTTGATTGCAGACTATCGCCTGGAAAATGACATTCCACCCAGATCCTTCACTCCTGAAGATATTCAAGGACGTTTAATTGCGGCCCTTGCCAATGAGGGCGCGCTTATTGTCGAAGAAGGTATTGCCCAATCCATGAGTGATGTGGATGTGGTGAAATTGCATGGCTATGGCTTCCCTCGATGGCGGGGTGGGCCGATGCACTATGTTAAAGAGGTTGGATCAAATATATTTGCAAAGCACATGAGTGATGTAGCAGAGCAAAGTCCGAACTCCTGGAAGATTTCAAAATGGCTGACGCTTTAGGGTCGGCGATCAGTTTGTGTTGTCATTGAACATGATTTTGGAAAGCTTGTCGGCTCCATCCAAAAGCATATCTCTCTTGGACAACACATTATCCATGGTCAGCCTCATAGAGGGGCCGTGACAGGCAAGAGCAGCGCTGAAGCGGCCACGATAGTCCAATACCGGAACGGCTATCGCGACCATGCCATCCATGAATTCTTCATTATCAATGGCATATCCCTGTTTCGTGATCTGTCTCAATTCAGCGAGCAAGGCTTCCGATTCGCTGATCGTATTATCAGTCAACTTTTCCATCGGAAGTACTTCAATAAATTTCTCTCGTTCGCTTTTTTTCAGGCTGGCCAAAAAACATTTTCCACTCGCCGTACAGTGAAAGGGAACATGAGTTCCGACAGGAAGTTGCACCCGAAATGCCCAATCGGTTTCTACCCTGTCCTTATAGCTCATGCCCTTTTCTTCCGGCATGACAAAGTTGACGGTTTCTTTTACCGATCTTGCCACGGCCTCAAGAATTTGGTGACGGGCAATATGATCATGGGACGCATCCAAAATGCCCGTCGCCATTTCGCGCATTCGCCGCGCGGGTCGCAATTTTTTGCCTGGACTTTCACGAACTACAAAGCCTTCCTCCAGCAATGTTGCGCAGAGCCTATGGGCCGTTTGCTTGGGCAAATTTAACATTTTAGCGATCTCGGTTGGCGAAACCGGTGCATTTACCTCGCCAATTTTTTCAAGAATCAACAACAGGCGTAGATTTGTCGGTAATCTGCTTTCTGTCATTTCATCACTCATCGGATTTCAACCAGTGCCGTCTGCTCGAGACCAGTTCGATGCGGGATTTGTGCCAATTGCCAGAAAGTCATGTAGTTAGCCTTCTTTGTGCTTGTAGACTCAGTGTAAACATGTTTTTATTAATAATCGAGAAAAAAAGTCTCAATTTTTGGTATTTTTTTCAAAATGGGGGAATTAATTGGAATTTGACTATGTCATTGTCGGAGCTGGATCGGCTGGTTGCGCAATTGCGAACCGGCTTTCAGCAGATCCGCGCAACAAAGTGGCACTGATTGAAGCAGGTGGAAAAGACCGCTCTCCGTGGATCCATATTCCTGTCGGTTATTTCAAAACAATCAAAAATCCGGCACTAAACTGGATGTATAAAACAGAATCTGATCCAGGCTTGAACGGTCGGGCTTTGAATTGGCCCCGAGGGAAAACTTTGGGCGGTTCCAGTTCCATCAATGGCCTGCTTTATGTTCGCGGACAGGCGCAAGACTATGACAACTGGCGCCAAATGGGCAATGTCGGCTGGGGCTGGGATGATGTTCTGCCATTGTTCAAGCGGGCGGAAAGCTGGGAAGAAGGCGAGAATGAGCTACGCGGCGGCGGCGGTCCTCTTTCAGTATCCAAATCTCGCAAATCATGGAAGATTGTTGATGCGTGGGTAAAGGCGGCCCAAGAGGCGGGCTATCCTTACAATGCGGATTATAACGGCGAAGTGCAAGACGGCGTCGGGTATTTTCAACTTACAGCAAAAGACGGATTGAGATGCAGCGCGGCAAAAGCCTATCTAAAACCGGCACGCTCCAGACAAAACCTTACCATCCTGACGAATATCCTGACCCACAAAATACTATTCGATGGCAACGAAGCCATCGGGATCGAAGGATCAAAATCGCGCAACAATATTGCCATCAAGGCGCGCAAGGAAGTTATCCTCGCTGCCGGTGCTATTGGCTCGCCTCAAATCCTGATGCTTTCAGGCATTGGTCCTGGACACCATTTACAGGACTTGGGCATTGAGGTGCGCGGCGAAAAACCCGGTGTTGGAAGAAATCTTCAAGACCATTTGCAAGCCCGACCCATTTTCAAATGCAAGGTGCCAACTATCAATACGCGCACGGTTGGATTATATAATCAGGCGAAAATCGGCATTGAATATATCTTGAAACAATCAGGCCCGATGACCATGGCAGCAAGCCTTGGAACCGGATTTTTGAAAACAAGACCGGAACTTGAAACGCCGGATATTCAGTTTCACATCCAACCCTTCAGCTCAGAAAACCCATCTACCGGATTAACTGATCCGTTCGATGCTTTTACCGCTTCCGTTCTGCAGTTACGACCGGAAAGCACCGGACACCTGGAATTGCGTTCTACTAATCCACAAGATCATCCTTACATTCATCCGAATTATCTAGCGACGAAACTCGATCAGGATACGATTGTTGAAGGAATCCGTATTACGAGGAAAATTTGCCGACAAAAGTCTGCTGCAGAAGTCATCATAAATGAACACGCGCCGGGCGAACATTTCGCTGATGATGATTATGAGGGATTGTTGAACTGGGCACGTGATACGGCAACGACCATTTACCATCCGACTGGCACTTGCAAAATGGGTAACGACAAAAACGCTGTAGTCGACGCTCGCCTCAAGGTCCATGGATTTGAAAGATTACGGGTGGCTGATTGCTCTATCATGCCAATCATTATTTCGGGCAATACGAATGCCCCTGCCATGATGATTGGTGAGAAACTAGCCGATATGGTTTTGGAGGATGCTAGATGAAACTATCTGCGCATCACGGGGAAATATGAATGCTTGACCAGATTTTTGGCTTTGGCCAAATCATCATTGCTGATCTGATATTGTCAGGAGACAATGCGCTGATCATTGGCATGGCTGCGGCCAGCCTTTCTCCAGAATTGCGGAAGAGGGCTATCCTTTATGGCATGATCATCGCTGCAGTCTTGCGGGTTGTCTTTGCAGTGGTTGCGACCAAGCTCCTCGCATTTCCTGGATTGCTGTTTGCTGGTTCTTTGCTGCTGTTTTGGGTTTGCTGGCGTCTGTATACTGAAATCAGAGAAAATATTGACGCAAAAGCGGAACAAGCGTTGGAAGACGCTGAGAATCCAGAAGTCGGGTACACTGGTCCGCCAAAAAGGACACTCGCTTCTGCGCTGATCTCGATCACAATCGCAGATGTTTCGATGTCTCTGGACAATGTGCTTGCCGTTGCGGCAATTGCTGATGGTGATACCAATATGCTGGTTTTTGGTCTGGGTCTTGCAATTCTGCTCATGGCATTTGCAGCAACCATGATCATGAAACTTCTGACACGTTATCCATGGATTTCGTGGCTTGGTTTGGCTGTGCTAATATATGTGGCAGGAGAAATGTTTTATCGCGGGATTGCCGATCCAGCCACTGGAATGATTGCAATTATGGCGGGGCTCAAATGACCCGGGCTATTTTTGAATCAACAAGAAATTTGTTTGACGCAGTATGGGAGTTATTTTTGCAGCGTTTTACAAACACTGTTTCCCTTTCAACTATCCGGTCTTACGCCTTCATGACTGGATATTGGGAACAGACTAACGAAGGCACTCAACAGAGAAAGGGAGGATACTAATGTCCATTCTCAAAAAACTAACAACAGGGGCAGCTGCTGCTGCGCTTGGGTTCGCAGCTTTTGTTGCACCAACCGTGGCTTCTGCCGAGCCGGTGAATATCCGCATTCAATCAGTTATTTCTGCTGCGGCAGATGAAGTTGTCATGCTGCAGGAATTTGCAAAAGACGTTTTGGCGTTGACTAAAGATGATCCTGTAACGATCGAAGTATTGCCAGCCGGCGCGGTTGTCGGCGTTCAGCAAGTGCTTGATGCGGTTGACAAAGGCCTCGTTGAAGGCGGCTTTGCCTGGACACACTATTGGTCCGGCAAGCACCCAGCTGCGGCCCTGTTTGGTTCACCACCTGCTGGTGGCGGCATCGGCATGGACAACATTGCATGGCTTTCATGGTTCCAGTTTGGTGGTGGTCAAGCACTATATGACCAACTCTGGACAGAAATGGGCGTCAATGTAAAAGGCTTCATGTTGCAGCCTGTTGGCCCTGAAGCTTTGGGTTGGTTCAAAGAGCCTATCAATTCCATGGCTGATTTCCGCAAGTACAAGTTCCGTACACCTCCAGGCATTCCAGGTCAGGCTTATACCGACATCGGTGTTGCTTCTGTTGCTATGGGCGGCGGGGATATTCTTCCAGCACTTGAAAAAGGCACAATCGATGCAGCTGAATGGTGCTGCCCAAAGCCTGACTCAGTGTTCGGATTCCAGAAAGTTCTGAAGCACTATTATCTTCAGGGTCTTCACCAGGTTGTTGTTAACGCGGATCTGTACATTAATGGTGATGTCTATAACGGCATGACAGACCATCAGAAAACTGCAATCCAGGTTGCTGCTAACGCATCACTGATGAAATCAATGACTTACCGTATCTATGAAAACGGCAAGGCTTTGAAAAAGCTTGTTGAAGAAGATGGCGTGATCTTGCACGACACTCCTGCAGATTACTTCCCTGCCTATATGAATGCAGCGAAAGCACTGCTTGAGAAAAATGCATCAGAAAACGCATTCTTCAAAACAGTCTATGACAGCCAGAAAGAATTCGCAGCAATTGCGGTGCCTTATTGGGCTGGTTCACAGGCTTCAAATGCGGCACTCGGCAAAGCTTATGCCGACGAGTTGATGAAGAAGTAAAGTAAAATGCGGGTGGGGTTTATCCCTACCCGCAACTCCTCATATCACAACATCTTTCAACTGCCGCTACCATGGGTTAGTGCTACATTCTAAGATGTTTTGATATAAGGATTTTAGGCCCAAATCGGGCAACTCTGGGAGAGAGATCATGGCTGAGGAAGTTGTACCGGGCAATCTGGATATCACAGATGAGCTTATTGCCGAACGCCGGGCGGAAGAGCCGGGGCAGACTCCGGAAGATATGACACCTTGGCAACGCCCGATTACGGCATTTATCGATGTGATGAACCTTTGGGTAGGCCGGATCATTTGCGTGCTTTTGATCCCGATGATTGCTGGAACGGTTTTTGAAGTCGTTTCGCGTCAGGCTTTCAGCATCCTTACAGATTACGGCTATAACGATGTTGCAGTTGCCTGGGGGCTTGGGCCGACAGTTTGGAATTATGACGTTAGCCGAATGCTCGGCGGTGTCATATTCATGGCGACGGCAGGGTATGCCCTGATGCGCGGTGTCCATATTCGAGCAGATTTCCTTTTCCGCTCCTGGACACCAAAAACGCAGGCCACCGTAGATGCCACACTCTATCTGGTTCTGTATTTTCCGGCCATGTTGTTCTTTTTCTGGACAGCGCTTGATTTCACCATTGATGCATTCAATCCGAGAAATGGTTTCGCTTACACAGGATGGGAAAGAGCCGGGGATTCGACCTGGGCTCCAGTGCTAGGCCCTGCCCGTTCCGCAATGGCCTTCGGTGCGTTGTTCCTTCTCATGCAGGGTCTGCCGGAACTCTTCCGCGCCTTCCACCAAATGGGCAAAGAACGCGAACGCAAGTTCCTGCGGGTTATGCCGATCTATCTGGTAATTTTGGCGATCATATTTGCCAGCGTGTTCTACCCGAAAATGGTTCCTTTTGATGACTGGTTTCAAGCGGCCTTTGGCGGTGGCTTTGGTCTTGAGAAATCAACCATTGGCCTTTTGATGCTTGGGGCAATGCTGTTCTCCATCTTTATTGGTTTTCCAATCTCTTTCACGCTGATCTTTCTAGCCTTTACATTTGGTTCCTGGGGGTCGGGTTCAGCGGTTACTTTCTTCCTGATGACTTTGCAGGTTTCCTCCACCATGCTGGACGACCAGCTTGTTGCCGTGCCTCTGTTTATCCTCATGGGTATTGTGATGGAACAGGCGGGGCTGATGGAGCGTCTTTTCCAAGCGGTGCAAATGATGATGTCTCGGACAAGAGGCGCGCTTTATATTGCCGTACTTTTCGTCTCCACCATCTTTGCTGCTGCAACTGGTATCGTTGGAGCGTCCGTAACTATTCTTGGCATCATGGCTGCAAAGACCATGAACAAGTCTGGTTACGACGTTCGTATGGCTGCTGGGACCATTACTGCGGGCGGTACGCTGGGCATTCTCATTCCGCCTTCAATTATGCTGATTGTGATGGGGCCTGTATTGGAGATTCCGGTGACGGACCTTTTTCGCGCTGCGATTATTCCAGGCGTACTTTTGGCTACACTCTACATGATTTATGCGCTTGGTCGCTGCTGGATCAACCCAAGCCTCGGGCCAATTTTATCGCCTGAAGATCAACCGGAGACTTCTCCATACTATCTTCTGGAAGTCATTCTGGTAATGGCTGCGCTTGTCGTCTTTTTCTGGCTCATCACTCTGGGTGCAACCGGTAGTTTGGCTTTCTTCCCATTGGGTGGATTGATCATTCCGATCGCCTGGCTGGGAGTTATGTTCCTAGTTTACAAATGGGCACGGGCCAACAAACCGGGCGGATTCTACTTTTCCGACCTTTGGTATGAGTTCTTCATGGGCCTTGTGCCTCCGACAGTGTTGATTGCCTTTGCGCTAGGTTCGATTCTTGCTGGTTGGGCAACGCCTGCTGAAGCTGCGGCGTGCGGTGCTTTCGGCTCCATCCTCTTGGCCCTAGCCTATCGCAAATTGACGATTGCCAAATTCTATGAGGCGCTGATCAAGACACTGGAAATTTCAGTGTTGATCATGTTCCTTGTAGCGGCATCTAACTTCTTTGGCGCAGTGTTTTCCAATCTCGGAACACCGCAATATCTGACCGAGCTGTTGCTCTCCTTCGATCTTTCAACGGCGGCCATGTTGATTTTGGTAATGGCGTTGGTCTTCCTGCTTGGCTGGCCGCTGGAATGGGTGCCTATTGTTCTGATAATTGTGCCAATTCTTGTGCCATTGCTGATCTCACTGAATGTCAATCTGACATGGTTCGCCATTCTGGTTGCGGTGAACCTGCAAACGGCCTGGCTGTCGCCGCCGGTGGCGCTATCAGCTTACTTCCTTAAAGGCGTTGTGCCGGAATGGGACTTGAAAGATATTTACTTTGGCATGATGCAGTTCATGGTCATTCAGGTTATTGGCTTGATACTAATCTTCATGTTGCCGGGCTTTGCGCTTTGGTTGCCGGACTTCCTGTCAGCCAATGGTGCTCAACCCTTCTTCTCTTATGTAGGCTATTAAGTAAAAACGGACGAACGAAAATGAGAGCCCTTTATTACACCGGTACGCAGCAATCTGAACTGCGTACCGTTCCCGACCCACAAAGTGAAGGGTCGAATGTTGTTGTGGCTATCAGCCATTGCGGCATATGCGGTTCTGACATGCATGCCTGGCACGGTCATGATGCGCGCCGCATCCCTCCACTCATTCTGGGCCATGAGGCTGTTGGGATTGCGCAAAGTGGTAAGCACAGCGGCAAACGAGTAGCTATCAACCCCCTAATGACCTGCGGTATTTGCGAGCCTTGTGAAAGCGGCAACGAGCACTTGTGTCTGGAGCGCGAATTGATCGGCATGAAAGTGCCTGGCGCATTTGCCGAACAGGTCGCCGTAAAGGAAGATAACCTGTACCCCATTGCAGACAAGTTGAGTTTTGCAGAAGCTGCGTTAGCTGAACCCTTGGCGGTTTGTGTCCATGCAGCGTCACTCGGCCTGAAGCGGATCACGAAGTCTTTGGACCGTGTTGAAGTTTTGGTGCAAGGCGGCGGGGCCATTGGATTGCTGACTGCACTGGTTCTAAAGGACCAAGGCGTAGGCAAAATATGGATCGGTGAGACAAATGCTGGCCGAAGAACCACGCTAGAACAATTGGGCGGGTTGGACGTATTTGATCCTTCGGATGCATCCCAAGGACCTAAAGACAGTTCTGTTGAGCTGGTACTGGATGCCGTAGGGATAGGCCATACCCGCGCTGCAGCGTCGGCCAAAGTCAAACCCGGTGGAACGATTATCCATATCGGTTTACAGGACAGTAGCGAAGGATTGGACACCCGCAGAATTACCCTTCAGGAAATCGCGTTTATTGGCACTTATTGCTACACGAATGCAGATTTTCAGGAAGCACTTGATTTGCTGGCCAATGGGCGCATTACGGGCACGGGATGGGCAGAGCTTCGCCCCCTTGATCAAGGTGCCGTGAGTTTTGAAGATATACACAAAGGCAAAGCCCCGCCGAAAATCATTCTGGAAATGTGAACGGGTTCACTTGAACTATTTCGGTTTTCTGGCAAGGGCCCAGGCAGAAACGGGGATATTCTCTTCGTTTTCCAGGCTATGGACGCCTTCTTCAAAACGAACCCATTTATCAAGATTAGCAATCATCGCATCACGATTGCCCCACTGGCCGGTTTTGATAGTGGCCGGGTCAAATCCGCAATCCTCAAGAAAATAATGAAGGCCGGTTGCGGTCCATCTGCTACAGTCAAGCGGATGAGGATGATAGCGAATCAGAACCGGTACAGTGATCAGGAAATATCCACCCGGCCGTAAAGCTTTCAATACGTTTTTTGAGGCACGATAGGGATATTTCAGATGCTCCCAAACCTGTTCGGCAAATATGATGTCATATTGATTCGGCGGCGGAGCCTCGCAAATATCAAGTTCCGGATAGCTTGAATTATCATAAGTCTTGAAGTCAAAGCGTTTCCACTTGTGACCAGAAATTTCAAATGCATCCAGCTTCTCAGGCCCAAGATCACGGATCCATTGCTCGGTTTCCTGATGCATTACAATGCGCACCCAGTCAGCAGGTTTTCCCATCTTTGTCTCCGTACTATCCTTGTGAACCGTCAATCAGTTTGAGATAAGCAATTACACACAGCGAAGCAATGTTGAAGTGTCCGTGTTAAAGTGGCCATAGGCAAAACCTTTTTCTTCGCCAAGATCTATAGAATTTGTTTTGGTTTCATTGCCAAAGCCAGCAATGATACTTATCCAGATTAAAGCCATCAAAACCGAAAAGTGAAACGAGTACTCATGAGCAAAATTTATTACTACATGCAGCACTTGATGGGTGTCGGTCACGTTTTTAGATCAATGCGAATTGCTCAAGCATTGGTGCGTCAGGGCTATGAAGTCGATTTCGTTTATGGCGGCGAGCCCATTCCCAATTTCGAATTGCCCGGCGGCACAGTCCACTATCTGCCCCCCCTTCGCGGCGGGAGTGTCGTTTTCAAAGACATGGAAATGCCCGATGGCAGGGTCGCAGATGATGCCTACAGGCAAAAACGAACCGAGCAAATATTACAGATACTCAAAGATACCAAGCCGGATATTGTCCTAACGGAGACCTTTCCACTTGGAAGACGGCAAATGCGGTTTGAGCTTTTGCCTCTGCTGGAGGCGATCAAGGCTTCGGGACGACCGATCAAAGTGCTTTCTTCCATCCGGGACATTCTGCAAGAAAACTGGAAACCCTCACGCTATGACGAAGCTTGTGACTATGTAAATGAATTTTACGATCATGTGCTGGTTCATGGTGACCGAAACCTTGTGGGGCTGGAGGAATCGTTCCCTCCATATGATCAGATAAAAGCAAAGCTGGTATATACGGGTATCGTAGCGCCTGATCAAAACGCCAGCGAAAATGCGCCTGAAAAATGTGACGTAGTTGTGTCGGTTGGCGGCGGCGTTATGGGCAAGGAGTTGTTGCTCAACGCCCTGGAGGCCAAACGCTTATCCAGTCTCTCCAATTCCAACTGGTTGATAGCCCATGGCGTAAATATGGATGCCGAGACGATTGAACACTTGAAAAGCGGCTTGGATGCTAACACCCATCTCGTCCCTTTCGTGCATAACCTGCGCGGTGTCATGCAAAATGCAAAATTGTCGATTTCCAGATGCGGCTATAATACAGTTGCAGATATTTTTACTTCGAGAACGCGCTCCATTGTCGTTCCGCTTTCTGACGGTACGGAAACTGAACAACTCCGCCGCGGCGAAGTTCTAAAGAAAAAAGGATTATCCGGTGTGGTCCACCCGGATGCTATGACTCCTGCTGTTCTGGCAGCTGAAATTGACCGGGTAATGAACTTACCCATTCCTGACAGAAGCGGATATGATCTTGATGGTGCCGAAAAATCGGCAAGTCTGATCGGACTGATTGCTTGCGGGTCAACGCTTCCAGCAGAAACGCTCGCTCAATGAAACGCATCGCTTTTTATGCACCTGTGAAGCCACCGGACCATCCCATTCCATCAGGGGATCGTGAAATTTCGCGCTTGCTCATCAAGGCAATGCAGTTTGCCGGCCATGATGTGAAAGTCGCGTCCAAATATATAGCCTATCAAAAAAGACCCGGCGCAGAACTGTTTGCAACAAGGCAGGCTGGCGGCGAAGAAGAGCTTGAAAAACTATTGCGCCATTATGACTCAATGCCAAGCGAGCAAAAACCTGAAGTCTGGTTTACCTATCACACCTACTGCAAAGCACCGGACTATCTTGGTCCGAAAATAAGTTCAGAGCTAAATATCCCGTATGTAACTGCTGAAGCCTGCCGGACACACCAAAATAATGATACGGACTGGGCTTCAGGGCGGGAGATAGTTCAAGCGTCGATTCGAAAAGCCAAACGAAATTTTTGCCTTAAACCCTCGGACAAAGATTATCTTGAATGTGTTTTGAACGATCACTCTTGTATTGTCCATCTACCGCCATTTGTGGATGAGGGCCTGATTCAGGCGAATGCTGCTGAGTCTGAAAAACTGCCCTTCACCAATGGCTATCCGGTCATTCTAGCGGCTGGCATGATGCGTCCAGGCAAGAAAACCTTGTGTTATCAAATGCTGGCTGATGCACTGAAGCTGCTTGAAAATCCGAACTGGAATCTTGTTGTGGTCGGGGATGGTCCTGAACGCGCTGAAATTGAAAACTGGCTTTCCTTCATCGCCCCTGATCGTATTTTCTGGGCTGGCTTGGTCAGTCCAAAAGAAGTTCATGGCCTTATGGCAAATTCTGATATTTTCGCCTGGCCTGGTTATAAAGAACCTATTGGCATGGTCTATTTGGAAGCGCAGACTCTAAGCAAACCTGTTGCTGCAATGGCATCCCTTGGTGTGCCGACAGTTGTGGAAAATGAGGTTAGTGGTTTATTGAGCGAAGAAGGTAATATTCCAGCCTATGCAAAAATACTGGATCGTTTGATTGGTGATGAAACCTTGCGCAAGAAACTTGGTGCGGGGGGCAAAGCAAATATTGCCGAACATCACGGTATCGCGGCTGCTGCCAATCTGATCTCACGCGAAATTGGGAAACTCTAGTGTGAACGGTTTAACTCAAATCCATAACGAATTATCCCTATGGAAGGATGCCGGACAAAAAGTTCGCATCTGGTGGCGCGATGATGACGCGATCAAAGTAACACCCGAATTGGAACAACTGGAAGAATTGGCGGAAATCTACGAAATGCCGATGTTACTCGCCGTTATTCCGGCACTGGTTGATCCGCGACTGGGGGATTTTGTTTCACATCAGGTCATGATGCAGGCAGCTGTACACGGCTATGCCCACCAGGATCACTCAACAATTGGTCAGAAGAAAACGGAACTGACGGCATCATATCCACTTAGATCAGTGGGGCATGTCTTCGACGAATTGCGTGAAAGCCGATCAATCATCAAAGAGCTTTTTGGTGAACCAGCCAGCCAGTTGATCGTTCCACCGTGGAACAGAGTTGATAAAGAGATCAGTGAAAAGCTTGGAGAGGTCGGGTTCAAACTTCTTTCCGGATTCACCTTCATACGATTGTCCAACACCATTCCACAGCTTAACTGTCAATTGGACCTGATGCACTGGAAGCCTGAACGTCAAGGCAAAACAGAGCAGGAAGTCTTTACAGAATTACAAAAATGTCTTTATGAAGCACGCGAAAAAAACTTCGCTCCAATAGGTATTTTAAGTCACCATTTGGTTCATGACAAAGAAGCCTGGAAATCAACAAGGGCTTTGATGGCCTTCATTCAGTCCAATAATATCTTCGTAGCTTTCTCGGCCCATGATTTGTTACCAAGATAATCTCAATCCAATAATTTCAACTTCTTACATATCATCATATTTTGATGCGGCTTTTGAGCCTTTGAGATTCGGTTCATCTTCAATGACTTCGCGGGCCGCGCCCATGGCCGCTTTCTTTTGAGCGACGGTTAGACGCTTTGGTGTCTTGCGATCATCTGCTACCCTGACGGTCACTTCACGGTGAGCAAATTTAATGCCCTCTTTCTCAAAGAGCTCACGAACCGCAGCATAGATTGCTTTTCTGGCGATGAACTGATCGCCAGGTTTGGTCATGAATTTCACACGGACAATCATGGCTGAATCTTCCATCTTATAAACCCCCTGAGACTTCAAGGGTTGGAGAAACAGATCACCAATTGTCTCGTCTTCGAGTAGTTCCTGCCCCAATTTTTTCACCAGTTTGCGGACCCGTTCGACGTCTGTGTCGTAGGTGAGCCTAAGTGGCAGTTTCATCATGACCCAGTCACGGGAAAAGTTAGTGATCCGTTTGATCTCGCCGAAGGGAATCGTGTGAACTGCCCCCAGATGGTGACGCAATTGAAACGATCGCATGGAGATTTTTTCAACAATACCACGGACATCTTCAATCTCGATATATTCGCCTTTGCGAAAAGCATCATCGATCAGGAAGAATGTTCCTGAAAAGATATCCCGGATCAAGGTTTGAGCACCAAAACCAATCGCGATGCCGACGACACCAGCACCGGCGAATAGCGGCCCCACATCCACACCAAGACTTGACAGAACGACCACCAGCACTATCGCAACAATGATGGAAACCAGTACGTTGCGGAAGATCGGCAAAAGTGTTGCAAGACGTGACTGACCTTTGCCGCCTTCACCGTCCCCCTCGCCCGGTTTCCCAGCATCCTTATCAAGTGTGCCACCCTCTTCGATGATCTTGAAATCGATATAGTCGTTGAAAGCTCGGTAGGCGCCGCGCGCAATGACCAAAACAAGAATTGTATCCAGAAAGGATGCGAGGGGATGACCACCTTCGCGGCCAATATCAACACCCCACAGCCGAGAAAGTTCGCCGATCGATACTGTGATAACGGTTGCTTGAATAAAACCGGTGAAAAATGGTTTGAAGACCGGAAGGAACTTTCTGTGATGTTGCACAGGACGCTCATCTTCATGAACGGTCATTTCCTCACCATCACGCAAATCATCATCGCGATCATCATCAAGACGGGTAGCAAGTGCCTGGACGGACTTATTGCTGCGCCAGGCCTTGATGTCTTTCAAAGACATTTCCCTGCGCGCTTTATAAAAGTTCAATTGGCGTTTTTGATAAAATAGCTCCAGCAGGAAAATTGCCAATGCATAGACGAAGATGGCAACAACAAAAACGATAATTGGTGCTGCCAACAACAAGAAACCGCCCGGCGCACCCAATACAAGGCGCAAAGACGAGGTCAGCCATGAAACAGCGATATATGACAACATGATCGGGGTTGCAGCTTTGCTGATAAATCTTCTAATTGCTCCAGCTTCATCCTTACCTTTCGGTCCAAGGATCAAAAGCTGCGTATCGTCGCGATGTTTCAAGGTGAGGAAGACCAGCATCAGGCTACATAGAAACATGCCGACAATAAATGTGATCCGAAAAGCATCATTGGAAATTTCAAGATCTTCAATCAATCGGCAGAATAGTATGATCAAGCTGCTTGCTGCTAGAATTCTCGCCCAGTCGTTAAACAAAGACTTGGCTCTATCGTCCGTCAAACTGACCATACGATGGCTGGGCGTGTCGGGCATAAAGAAATTCCAGAACACCACACCGCGCAAAATTCTGTAGACCGCATAGGTCGAAATCACATCAAAAATGAGTTTGCGCGAAGGCTCATGTTCACTGTCGAAAATGACAGCTAGCAAAACAGCCGTTCCAAAACCTACTGCAATGCCAAGGGTCATCCAGCCGGCACGAAATAGAATAAAACCCAGCTTCCCGGCAAGGCGTTTTTCTTTTGCCCTGTAGAGTGTCTCCCTTAAATGGTCACGCCCCCAACCAGTTATGAGCCTGAAGACCAAATGGCCTATTATTACTCCGGCAATGGCTGTGGCAAAGGCACGGTACATCCAGTTGAGATTAAGATCCGGGTGCAGGCCTGCAAGGATGGCTGGCAGGCTCTGATAAATTTCAATTGTGTGATTCCACATGAAAACAAAACGATTGCGAGCCCGTAACAGATTATCACCTGCAAATATCGACGACATCGACATTTCTGGCTCTTCAGCCTTTTCAGGTGCGGCAGGGTCAATGATAATTATTCGCGCACCGGACGCCTTTGCGCCATCCAGAATCTGCTGTAACGCTTCCTCATTTTGCTGAGCGTCACTGGAACCAAGGCCAGGAATTAACTGGGCATTTGCTTGATGAAGGAAAACGCTCCCCACTAACACAATTGTTAAAAGGAGAAGTCGAAATAGATTTACGTTACGTTGCATTTAGTAGGCCTTCGTTTCTGTAGGACGGTAGACAAAATAATTGTAACAAAAATGACGAACTATTTAGGCATCACCATTACGTATGCACCTAGCATACATACCCTTCAAGCGAACAACTGCAAACAACTTGCTTTCAATTACGAGTGAAGTGGTTGTTGATGAAAGAGAAAATCCAATAATGTGTTTGCATTTTCAGGTTCTGTGGTTAGTCTAAGGAAACGTGCGAGACGTGGGGCATCATTGGATAGCTCGCATCAGAGGGATGGAGCACGGCAAGACTAATGTCTGTTAGTAAGAGTAAGAAAACGACTGCTCCAAAGGCGGTAACGGCCGGTGGCAAACCAGATGCATCAATCCCAGATTTGTTGCGTGTAGAAAACCTTCAAATTTCCATCAAAACACATCGCCTGACGATAGATGTGATCAAGGGAGTGAGTTTTCGCATTCCAGTCGGGAAAACCGTTGCTTTGGTGGGCGAGTCCGGTTCAGGTAAATCCATTATTGCTCAAGCCATTCTGGGCATACTTCCTCAGGTCGCCAAAATAGATGGCGGGAATATTTTTTTCCGTGATCCCAAAACGGGTGAATTTCAAAAAGATCACGCCAATGAAGATCCTGAAGGCAGCTATATGCAATCAATGCGCGGCGGTCGTATTTCAATTATTTTTCAGGAGCCGATGACCTCGCTTTCTCCAATCCATCGTGTTGGGGATCAGGTTGAAGAAGCGCTTATCCTGCATCGTGACGTTTCAAAAGAAGAAGCAAAATCCACAACGCTTGATATGTTAAAACTGGTTGGCTTTCCTGATCCTGAGCGTGCCTATGACATGTATTCCATGGAACTTTCCGGTGGTCTGCGGCAAAGAGCAATGATTGCGATGGCGCTAATCTGTAATCCGGCATTGTTGATTGCGGACGAGCCAACTACCGCATTGGATGTAACCGTACAGGCGCAGGTATTAGCCCTTCTCAAGGAAATGCAGGAGCGTCTCAATATGTCCCTGCTTCTGATTACCCATGACCTCGGTGTTGTTGCTAATATGGCCGATGAAGTTGTAATTATTTATCATGGCAAAATTCTGGAAGCTGGACCGCTTGAAGATATTTTCAAAAATCCGGGGCATGAATATACCAAAGCTCTGATGCGTGCGGTGCCGAGCCTGACCATGAAACCGGGCGAAAAACTGCAGGCGCTCAGGGAAATCGATCATAAAATTCCCAAAATGCTGGCAAAAGACCGCAATGCCGACTTGGAGAGTGACAAGCCGCTACTCAAGGTACGAAATATAACGAAGAGCTTCGGCGAGCGTGAAAGCAGCTGGTTTGCCAAAGAAACCAATCGTTTTTTGGCCGTCGACAATGTCAGCTTTGATATCAATAACGGTGAGTGTTTTGGTGTTGTTGGTGAAAGCGGTTGCGGAAAATCAACCCTTAGTAAACTGATTATGCGTGCGCTTACCATCGACAGCGGCGAAATCCGTTTTTCAACTGACAATGAAGAAATCGATGTACCCAAACTCAGCGGTGCTGAGCTAAAGGCTTATAGGCGCCATGCCCAAATCGTTTTTCAAGACCCTTTCAGTTCCTTGACCCCGCGCTCAACCGTATTGAACACATTGCTGGAACCAATGGAAATTCACCGGTTGGGCACACCGCAAGAACGACAGCAATATGCAACGGAACTGATGGAGATGGTTGGCCTAAGTCCAACATTTTTGAACCGTTATCCCCACAGCTTTTCTGGCGGCCAGCGCCAACGTATCGGCATAGCAAGAGCTCTCGCTCTCGCCCCGGAATTGTTGATCTGCGATGAACCGGTCTCTGCTTTGGATGTGTCCGTTCAAGCGCAAATCTTGAATCTGTTGCGCAAACTGCAATCTGATCTAGGGCTTACACTTCTATTCATCTCTCACAATCTTGCAGTAGTAAAATATGTCGCCGACCGAATTGCCGTGATGCGCAAGGGCAAGATCGTTGAGATCGCAGACTGCCAGGAACTGTTCAAAAATCCAGTTCATCCCTACACCAAAACACTGCTTTCAGCGGTGCCAAATACGGATCCGGATGCAAAATTGGATTTCAAAGCCATGCGGTCTGAAACGGAAAATGTTGAAGATGGATGGGACAAGGTATTTCATTGCTGGGGTGTCGATAACAAAAATGCGCGGTTGCGCAATATCGGAAATAATCACTGGGTTCTGTCAAATCAGGATTTAACATAATTTGAGTTGTAAACTAGGCCGCAGTGCCTCAGGGGAAAAAAATGGAACATATCTGTTTTTCAAGAATTCGCGTACTCGTTTCTGCATTTGTGCTGATGGCCTGCTTCCCACTTGTTACCTGGGCGCAAGATATCGCCGAACCGCCGCTTTTAGCCGCTGAAGTTGGTAGTGGAAACTTGCCGCCGATGAAAGAGCGCTTGCCAGATAATCCATTGGTTCTAGACATGAAGGCAATTGGCAAGGAATACGGCACTTATGGCGGGACCATTCACACGCTGATGGCAAATTCCAAAGATATTCGGATGATGACTGTTTATGGATATGCGCGCCTTGTTGGGTTTGACAATGAGCTTAATCTCAAAGCTGATATTCTTGAAAGCTACGAGGTTACCGAAGGGCGGATATTTACACTTAAACTGCGCAAAAATCACAAATGGTCTGATGGACATCCTTTTACTTCAGCGGATTTTAAGTATTTCTGGGAAGATGTCGCTTTGCATGAAGAGCTGTCGCGCAGCAATGACGATACAGAGATGACCGTTGAGGGAAAACTTCCTCTTTTTGAAGTCATTGATGATTTAACTGTTCGCTACACCTGGGAAAAGCCAAATCCGCTATTTCTTGGTTCGCTTGCTGCCCCGCGACCCAATATTATTTACCTGCCTGCCCACTACATGAAACAGTTTCATGAGAAATATGCGGATAAGGCTGAGCTGGATAAATTGGTTGAAGAAGAAGGCGAACGAAACTGGGTTTCGCTGCACATCAATAAAGGGCGGCACTATCGTCCGGAAAACCCCGACCGCCCCCGTCTGGATCCTTGGTTGAACCAAACGCCTCCGCCGGCTGAGCAATTCACGTTTATTCGCAATCCTTATTTTCACCGGACCGATGATCGCGGAATGCAATTGCCATATATTGACAAGATTACCATTGGCATTAGCTCGGCAGAAATCATTCCGGCCAAAACCGGGAGCGGCGAAGTTGATTTGCAGGCAAGATATCTTCGGTTTTCAGACTACACTTTCCTGAAAGCTTCGGGCAAAGCCCACAATCAAAATGTCGCACTCTGGCAAGAAGGCAAAGGCGCTCAACTGGCGATCTTTCCGAACATGAATACCAATGATGAAACATGGGCAAAGATTTTCAGAGATGTTCGCTTTCGCCGTGCCATGTCATTGGCAATTGATCGAGAGGAACTGAACCAACAATTCTTCTTTGGTTTGGCTAATGTCAGCGCCAACACTGTCATGCCAGAATCGCCGCTATACGAAGAAAAATTTGCCAATGCCTGGATCGATTTTGATGCGGACGCCGCAAATGGACTGCTTGACGAAATGGGACTGGAAAAAGGTGCTGATGGCATTCGTATCTTGCCTGATGGACGCCCTGCCGAGATCGTTATCGAAGGTGCGGGCAATAGCGAAGAGACTGATGTGGTTGAACTCCTGAAAACCTATTGGCTGGAAATCGGGATCAAGGTTTTCTCCCGCAATATCCCGCGTGAAAACCTTCGTCGCCGCGCATTGTCCGGTGAAACACTGTTATCCATTGGCGTTGGCCTTGACCTCGGCCTTGCAGTTGCTGATCTTGCTCCTAATGAGTTGGCACCAACTTCCCAGGCCCAGGCGAATTGGCCATTATGGGGTAACTATTATGACAGCTCAGGCGTTTCCGGCACTCAATCTGATTTACCAGAGGTTCAACGCCTCAGTACACTCTTTGCAGATTGGTCCGTATCGGAAACTACAGAACAGCGCCGTTCTATCTGGAAAGAAATGCTTGGCATCTATTCTGATCAGGTGTTTTCAATCGGTATCGTGAACGGCGTTATGCAACCCATTGTCTATCGGGCAGCCTTGAAGAATATTCCTGATACCGGCGTATTCACCTTTGCGCCGACAGCCTATTTTGGAACGTATCATATGGATACTTTCTACTTCGAGAATGAATAAATAGCCCTATGGTCAGTTATCTTTTATACCGCTTAGCTGCGGCCGTTCCCACTCTGATCTTGATCAGCATGCTGATCTTTGCCGTGATCGAGTTGCCGCCCGGCGACTATTTCGAAACTTATCTTGCAGAGCAAGAGGCTTTGGGTGAAAGCGTTGATCCGAAAAAGATCGAGTATCTGAAAGAGACCTATGGTTTTGATCAGCCGATGCCTGTGCGCTATGTCAATTGGGTATTCGGGATGCTGCAGGGTGATTTTGGCTATTCTTTCGAATATGAATTGCCGGTCAATGAAGTGATTGGCAGCAGAGTATATATGACGATGCTGGTATCGTTTGTGACCATCATTTTTACTTGGCTGATTGCATTTCCAATTGGCATTTATTCAGCTACCCACAAATACTCCTGGGGGGATTACGGACTTACCTTTATCGGCCTTCTCGGATTGGCTACTCCGAATTTTCTACTAGCCCTGATATTGATGTATCTGGCGAATGTCTGGTTTGGCACGTCTGTTGGCCATTTGATGGATGCGAAATATATTGATGAGCCAATGAGCTGGGAAAAGTTGAAGTCGATCATGGAGCATCTGGTAATCCCAGTCATCGTTATCGGCACAGCAGGAACGGCGGCGATGATCCGGCGACTCAGGGCCAATCTTTTGGATGAGTTGCAGAAGCAATATGTCACCACAGCCAAGGCAAAGGGTGTCCCTCCCTTCAAGGCGCTGGTGAAATATCCCCTGAGAATGTCCCTCAACTTTTTCATTTCCGATATTGGCAGTATTTTGCCTTCAGTGATTTCCGGGGCAGAAGTGGTTGCGATCGTGCTTTCGCTTGAAACCACCGGGCCTCTTCTGATCAGCGCCCTCAAGAGTCAGGACATGTATCTGGCTGGGTCTTTTCTTATGATGCTGGCCGTTCTGACAGTCATCGGTGTGCTGATATCCGATATTGCACTGGCGTTTCTTGATCCTCGAATAAGGCTCAAAGGAGGGCGGCAGAAATGAAGACCTCCCTTCCCCAGGACGGTAATAAGATCGGTCATTTCGTCTCTGATGAGCCATTCGATCCGCATGCAATCGAACAGCTTAATGATGAGCAAAAGGCATATTATCTGGCATCCCAGAAAAAGCTCATGTGGTGGAAATTCAAGATGCACCGCCTGGCAGTTGTATCGGGTATTTTTCTACTGCTGGTTTACGTATCCATTCTGTTTTCAGAGTTCCTGGCGCCCTATGACCTTAATCATCGCCATGTGAAAAACATCTATCAACCACCGCAGTCTGTGCATCTTTTCCACGAAGGTGAGTTCATTGGTCCATTTGTCTATGGGACAAAGTTCGAGTTGAATATGGAGACGCTTTCCCGCACCTATGCCAAAGACTCCGAAAAGATATATCGATTGAATTTCTTCTGCGAAGGCGATCCTTATAAATTTTGGGGCTTGATCGAGGCCAGTTCACACCTCGTCTGTGTGGAAAAAGGCGGCACTTTGTTCCTGCTGGGGACAGACCGTCTTGGCCGCGATATGCTTTCGCGTATCATTTACGGCACACGAATTTCGATGACCATCGGCCTGATCGGAATTGCCATCAGCTTTATCCTTGGCATCACGATTGGCGGCCTTGCCGGTTATTATGGCGGCTGGGTAGACAATATTGTTCAGCGCATCATTGAGGTTATTCAAAGTATTCCAAGCATTCCGCTGTGGCTCGCGATTGCAGCCATCATACCGGTGAGTTGGAGTCCCATATTGGTGTATTTCGCGATTTCTATCGTGCTTGCCTTGCTGGACTGGACGGGATTGGCGCGAGCGGTTCGATCCAAGCTTTTATCCCTTCGGGAAGAAGACTATGTCCTTGCAGCGGAACTTCAAGGCGCGCGGCCTCAGCGGATTATCTTGCGCCATCTGGTTCCAGGTTTCATGAGCCATTTGATTGCTTCAGCAACCCTTACCATTCCAAGCATGATCCTTGGTGAAACTGCCTTGAGCTTTTTGGGACTCGGCCTTCGTCCTCCCGTAACCAGTTGGGGCGTGCTGCTCAATGAAGCGCAAAACATCAATGTTGTTGTGCTTTATCCATGGCTTATTTTGCCAGTGGTTCCTGTTGTTCTGGTTATTCTTGCCTTCAACTTTTTAGGTGATGGTCTTCGAGACGCGGCTGATCCATACGCCTAAGGGAAGCCCTCAAAGAACCAAGTCAGGCTTTTAGACTGTCATTCAGATATTCTGCCAAGGGCTCCATAGAAGCATTATGCTCAAATTTGGTATGGACAATCTGGGCTCCTGCCTGCCCCATTTTCTGGCGAAGTTTGGGATTGCCAGCAGCTTTTGTGATAGCTGTTGCCAATGCCTCAACATTGTCCGGCTCGATCAGAATGCCGTTCACACCATCTGTAACCAACTCCGGAACGCCGGAGATTGGAGTGGAGATAACCATCACTCCTTGGCTTTGAGCCTCGACCAGTACGTTAGGCAGGCCGTCGCGATCTCCGCTCTTTGCAATTCGACAGGGAAGAACAAACATATCGGCTTGATGATACTCTTCAATGACTTCGGCCTGAGACATGGAGCCTTTGAAACTGATGCGGTTTTTGACGCCAAGCTCTGTTGCAAGCTTCTGAATTTCATCAGAAAGCTCCCCGGTGCCAACTTGTACCCAATGCCAATTCAACTCTTTCGGCAAAGCGGCCAAAGCCCTCACAAGGGTATCAAGCCCCTTTTTCTCCACGGGACGCGCGACAGTCAAAAGTCGGACCGGTTTTTCATTGTCTGTGCCGTCCGGGCCCAAGGGGATATTGGATCGTTTTGAAAATTTTGACAAATCCAGACCGTGATAAACCAATCGCACTTTTTGCGGATCATCGGCCAAATTCTGTAAATGCGCATGACCGTTACTGGTGCAGGTCACCAGCCATTCCATACTTGCCAGTTTTTCTTTCAACTCCCAATCTGGGGAGGTCCATATGTCTTTTGCATGGGCCGAGGCGGTCCATTTCACACCTAAAATGTCACTGCCATATTTGGCAACAGATGAAGGTGTATGAATGAAATGGCTGTAAATCAGATTGCACCCCTTGGGGAGCTCTGCTGCCAGCACCATTGCCTGGCCAAATCTGCGAAATCTGTTTGGTGAAAAATCGCGTTTTAAGTCCGCCATCCAGTATTTGAAAGCGCCACGATATCCCGCAAACCGCCGGACCTTCCACCAGCTCCTCAAAACCCTCATGGGCTCATTATAAAGATATTCAGGAAGATAAAGCAGCGGCGCTTTAATAGCCTTATGCACGGGATGAAGTTTCGCGCTGGTGGGATGGCGTAGAGAAACAATCGTGATCTCGAAACCCAGCTTTTCCAGTGAATGGATTTCCTGAGCGATGAAGGTCTCTGAAAGACGCGGATAACCCTTAAGAACCAAAGCAATCTGGTTTTGGGGTTTCATGATTACACCAAACGGATGGCGCTTGTGGTGCGCTCTGAATTATCGATCAACGCTTTCACCCTCGTACAGACTTTCGATAAGCCATCCATATCAGGTTTCAGTGTTGCTTCCGATGGCAAGCGCCTGCGGCGTATCGATTTGACCGCCTGATAAAATATCTCGGGATTGGCAGCTTCTGAAATTTCAATAACCGATGACCATCCCATGGACGCAGAGCGATAGGCTCTTATTCTTTGCTCAAGGCGTGGAACAGATCGCGGCACATAGACCGCATGCTTATCGAAAGAAAGCACCTCGCAAAAGGTATTATATCCACACATGCCGATAACAAATTCTGAGTCCGCAATGTATTTTTCCAGATCAGGATCAAAATCAATCACTACAATATTAGGCACTGATAAGGCAGACTGGCGAATTTCTTCGCCTTCCTGTGTTCCCATGAACGGCCCCAGGACCATCAGGAAATTATCACCGCTATCGGGGTGAAGACGAACCATTTCTATGGTCGACATCATCAACTCATAACCATCGCCGCCGCCGCCGGCAGTAACCAGGATATAGTTTTCAAAGCCGTGGCGGGAGACTTCCGCTTCCTCGCCTTCCCAAGCGGTTCTATTCAAAAAACCGGTATAGTATACTTTCGATGTCACACTTTCAGTCAGCCCCAGGTCCTGCAACGGATCGTAAAACGATTCAGGCCCGTAAACCCAAATCTCATTATACAAATTGTCGATATGTTCAAAGACGCCCTTGCGTTCCCACTCTATTTTCAAAATGTCAGGCGCATCCAGCACATCGCGAAGCCCAAGCACGGTGATCATGCCTTTGGCTTTTGCGAGATTTAAAACATCCATCAATTCGCGCCGAAAACCCAAAGGCTCTTTGTCAACGACGAGCATGTCTGGGCGCCAATCCTCGATAAAGTCCTTAATCGCCTTTGATCTGGAAGCTACCGTATAATCAAGATCAATTCCGTTTTCCAAAGATGTGTAGGTCCCATCAGACCGTTTGGTGACCGGAGGAATTTGAAGGTAGATGATCTGATCGAGAAAATTAAAGGTCCCGGCAAAAGGTGATCCGGTTATAATTGCTATTTCAGCATTCTCGAATTCGGTGGCCAATGCATGGGCAATGGTGCGAGACCTGCGCAAATGTCCCAAACCGAAGGTATCATGGCTGTAGAGAAGAATTTTCATGGTTCTAGGATCGAACAGCCAGTATTTGAATTAAAACAAAGTATTAATAAGACCTTGGCATGCAAAAGGGGCATTTTCCAGTCCAAATTGATGGTCTGGAACATTTTTTTATGATCTGACTAGATCACTTCAAACCATGTATTCATCCCTGCTGCCGCGTGCTCCAACATGTGGCAATGCAGCAGCCATTTTCCCGGATTATCCGCAACAAAAGCGATCTGCGTTGTCTGCTGAGGACCAATCAGAACCGTATCACGCCATGGTTTGCCCTCATCAGCTCCGCTTTCGCTTTGCTCGATAACTCTGAAGTGATGGCCGTGAACATGCATTGCGTGTATGAATGCAGTCTGGTTGGCAATTTCGATAATGACGGTCTGGTTTCTTTCAGCGCTGAAATACGGGTCTGTCGCGAGACCAGCGACACCATTAAATGCCCAAACCTGTTGGGTCTGACGCATTAAATCTCGATCCAGTTTTTGCCCTTTGTAAACGGCATCGCCAAGGGGGGCCATTGCCCCACCAGTCATGGTGAGTTTGAAGACCGGAGCACCAACGAGATCAGGTTCAGGAAGAATATTGGCAGGCGGCAATGACGCCAGGGAATCGGCAGTTTTGCTACCCTGAACCTCAAACCCGACAAATGATGGATGCGGTTCTCCTCCGGAAATCTCCTGCAATGCATAGGTTTCACCCGTTTTCGGTGTAAACAGCAAATCGACCCTTTGAGCAGGGCCAAGCAGAAATGGCGAATTGGATATTATAATGGGTTCGTCAAGTGTTTGTCCGTCATAGGCAATAACTGAAGCCCCGATCTGGTTCAGATCAATTTCGAGCACGCGGGCATTAGAAGTGTTGATCAAGCGAAGGCGGTAGTGTTCACCCGCATTGACCTTGAATTCAGGAAAGCTTTGACCATTGGTCAACAGCCAGTTTCCAAGCCTTCCAGCGTGGCTCCAGTCCATGAACGCACCAAGGCTGGACGTGTCCAATGTCCCATCAGCCGCGAGACGCCAATCATCCATGATGAGAGTCAGATCATGCGCTTCATCAAAAACAGGTTCCAGATCATCCACGATCAACGGACCGTAAAGGCCACGCGCGACCTGGTTCCAGCTTTTATTATGGGCGTGATACCAAAAGGTTCCGGCGTCTGGAACTACAAAATCATAGACAAAGCTATCACCAGGCTGAACAGGTTCCTGGGTCAAGCCGCTAACCCCATCCATGTCATTTGAGATGCGAATGCCATGCCAATGCACAGAAGTTGGTTCTTCCAGATTGTTTGTGAAGCGGACCTTTACGCGCTCACCCTTTTTTACGCGAATTTCGGGCCCTGGAGCAGTTCCGTTATAGGTCCACAGCTGGGAGGCTGGTGCATCTTCTGTGTAAAGTTTTTGCTCAGACATTCCGGCCGTAAGTTCGAAATAGTCATCTGCGGTTTGGGCGAGGCTTAACTTGGGCAGGAATGGCAATGCACCGATACCTAGCGCAATCCCTGCCAGACCTCTGACAAATCGACGCCGCGAGACAGTTGGTTTTTCAGGCTTCATTTCATCGCTCCTTTAGCAAACTCTTCAATGATGGGACATTCAGGTCGATTGTCACCGTGGCACTCGTTTGCAAGTGATTTCAGAGTTGATCTCAGCGATTTCAATTCCAGCAGTTTTTTATCGATCTGAGCGATTTTTTCCGTGGCAAGCGCTTTGACATCGGCGCTGGCACGATGCTTGTCATCATAGAGGGAAAGCAGATGACGGCATTCTTCGATCGAAAAGCCAAGGCTTCGAGCCCGCTGAACAAAGGTCAGCCTATGGATATCGTTGTCGCTATAATCACGATATCCATTTTCTGCGCGCGCTGGAGTGACAAGCTCAATTTCCTCGTAATAGCGGATTGTCTTTGATGGTAATCCGGTGGCACTGGAAACATTACCAATATTCATTTTTTCCATCCCTAAAACTGTCTCATTGATTTAACCAACCTACCAAAAAGCTCAACCATCGAGATTCACCCGCCGAAGGCGTAACGCATTGGTAATGACTGAAACCGATGAGAGGCTCATCGCAGCCGCTGCAATCATTGGTGAAAGTAGAGTTCCGGTGAGCGGATACAAAATACCTGCAGCAATAGGCACTCCGGCAGCATTATAGGCAAATGCAAAAAACAGGTTTTGCTTGATGTTTCGCAAAGTTGCCTCAGAGAGTCTGCGCGCCCGGACAATGCCCCCAAGGTCTCCTTTCAGAAGCGTAATGCCTGCGCATTCAACGGCCACGTCGGCTCCGGTTCCCATGGCGATACCAACTTCGGCGGCAGCCAGTGCCGGCGCATCATTGATACCATCTCCAGCCATTGCAACTTTGTGACCCTTGGCATGCAGCGCATCAACGAGGTTCTTCTTGTCTTCCGGCAAAACTCCGGCGCGAACCTCATCAATGCCAAGCTGATCAGCGACCGCGCGAGCGGTTTTTTCATTGTCACCGGTTGCCATGATGATGGTGAGGCCCGCTTCCTGCAAAGCTTTGATCGCTGCCTTTGTGGTCGGCTTGATGGGATCAGCGACCGCAATCAACCCAGCCAGCTTTCCATCTATAGCAACATACATCGCTGTTTTACCCTTCATGCGAAGCGCATCAGCGTCACTATCAAGCCCGGATGGATCGGCTCCGGCCAATTCCATCATAGCCAAATTGCCCAAGGCGATTACATTTTTTCCTGATTGTCCGCTAACACCTTTGCCAGTTACGGCTTCAAAAGCAGTAATCTCAGTTGGAGCAATTCCGCGCGCTTTGATACCCTCGACAATTGCCTCGGCAAGTGGGTGTTCTGACCCCGTTTCCAGACCACGAACCAAAGCGAGCAGGTCTTTTTCCTTTGTTTTGCCGAGGACAATCACATCGGTCAAAGTAGGTTTGCCTTCAGTAAGGGTTCCGGTTTTATCCACTATGAGCGTGTCAACTTTTGCCATGCGTTCCAGCGCTTCGGCATCCTTGATCAAAACGCCTGCCTGTGCCCCGCGACCAGTCGCAGTCATGATCGACATCGGTGTTGCCAACCCTAAAGCGCAAGGACAAGCGATGATTAGCACGGATACAGCCGAAATAATCGCGAAAACAAAGGCCGGCTCAGGCCCGAATATCATCCAGGCAATGAAAGCAAGCACAGCGACAAGAACAACTGTTGGAACAAAGTAGGATGCAGCACGATCTGCCAGTCCCTGAATGGGCGCCCGAGAGCGCTGGGCAGATGACACCATCGCAACAATACGTGCCAACATTGTTTCGTCACCAACGCGTTTTGCCTCAATGACCAAAGTGCCATTCTTGTTCAGTGTTCCGCCAGTAACGTCATCGCCCTCACCTTTTTCGATCGGAAAAGGCTCGCCCGTTAGCATGCTTTCATCCACTGAAGTCGCGCCGCGGACAACTATCGCGTCAATCGGAATTGCTTCACCCGGACGCACCCGAAGACGATCCCCCTCCATGATATTTTCCAAAGGAGCGTCATATTCGTCGCCTTCTGGCGTAATGCGCCTAGCCGTCTTGGGAGCCAGATCAAGCAGAGCGCGTATGGCATCACCGGTTCTTTCACGGGCTCGTAACTCCAACACCTGCCCAACGAAAACCAGCGCAATTATCACGACTGCAGCTTCGTAGTAAACTGGCAGATGGCCACCTGGCATTTGCAATCCGGCAGGAAACAGTCCGGGCATGAAAGTCGCCACAAGGGAGTAAAGATAGGCTGCGCCGACACCGATCATGATCAGTGTCCACATGTTCAGGTTCCAGGTTTTGATGGATGTCCAGCCGCGATGAAAAAATGGTTGCGCAGCCCAAAGAACGACAGGCGTTGCCAACAAAAATTCCAAATAAACTGCGGTTTTTTCGCCTATCCACTCACGGATTGGCAGGCCAAGCATTGGCCCCATGGTCAATATCAGAAGCGGAACGGCGGCCCCGACGCTGATCCAAAGTCGGCGTGTGAAGTCGATCAACTCATGATTTGGGCCTTCGGCAATCCCATCCATAGGCTCCAGCGCCATTCCACAAATAGGGCATGTGCCCTGCCCTTCCTGAATGATCTCCGGGTCCATTGGACAGGTATACATCGCGTTTTTTGGAGCGGCCTGTTTTTTGTTTGCCTTGTTGCCGGACAGATAAAAATACGGGTCGACTTCAAATTTGTCATGGCATTTAGGGTTGCAAAAATGATACTCTTCGCCTTTGTATTGCAATGAAGGCTTGCCCTTGCCCAGGGTCACCGTCATTCCGCAAACGGGGTCCTTTACCGTGCCATCCAAGGGTGTTGTTGCTGATTTGAAGATCTCATTTCCAGTTGGGTTTGCCCGTACGCCATGAACGCTGTGATTGCCGTGATGGTCTGATGTATGCGAACCGCAGCAAGATGCAGAAGCTTTATTTTCGGTAGATTCCATAATCGACAACTCCTAATTGGCCATCACTGTAAGCCTTCCATCAACTGGAAGGTCAAGAACAATCGAAGTTGTGTTTTAAATTGGCGAATGAATTTTTGCTACCAACCGCGGTCTGGCCCAAACTGAGGCCAATGTTCACAGGTGTATGGACAGTAATGTACATATGTGTGTAGATATTCTGAACCGTAATATTTCTGTAAATGAAAGTTACGTGAGATTCGGAGGCAACAGAATGAACACACATTATCGGGTGGTGGTAATTGGCGGCGGCGTGGTTGGAGCTTCCGTGCTCTATCATCTTGCAAAATTTGGATGGAAAGATGTGTGTATGCTGGAAAGGTCTGTGCTGACCGCCGGGTCTTCCTGGCACGCGGCTGGCGGCATCCACGCCCTCAATGCCGATCCGAATATGGCGGCGTTGCAGGCTTACACGATTGATCTGTTGAGTGAGATCGAAGAGGAAAGCGGTCAGGACATAGGCCTTCATATGACGGGTGGTCTTACATTGGCCGGGACACCAGAGCGCTGGGAATGGCTACAGTCTGCCTATCGTGTTTTCCAGTCGATCGGCATTGACGATTGTGAGTTGATTTCACCGCAAGAGGCACAAAAGCGCTGCCCTATCATGTCGACTGAAGGCGTGTTGGGCGCCATGTGGGCCGATCGTGAGGGCTATCTCGACACGACCGGAACAGTCCACGCTTATGCGCGTGCAGCCAAAAAGCGGGGCGCAAGTTACTTCGAGAACACCAAAGTGGAAGAATTGGTGCAAACTGCTGATGGCTGGCAGGTAGTAACGGACAAGGGAACCATTACCTGCGAACATGTGGTCAATGCGGCTGGTCTTTGGGCCAAACAAGTTGGCCGCATGGCTGGAATTGAATTACCGGTTTCACCACTAAAACACCATTATCTGATTTCAGATACGATGCCTGAACTGGAAGGCATCGACTTTGAGGTTCCCATGACAGTGGACCTTGAGGGCTTTACTTATATGCGCCAGGACCAGAAAGGCATTTTGCTTGGCATTTATGAAGTTGACCACGAGCATTGGGCCATGGATGGAGCGCCATGGGATTATGGTATGGAACTGTTTCAGGAACAGACCGACCGGATTGAAAAAGAACTGATCCTTGGATTTGAGCGCTATCCTGCTCTTCAGAATGTCGGCGTCAAAACCTGGGTCAATGGGGCCTTCACCTTTTCTCCTGATGGAAACCCGCTGGTTGGACCGGTTCCCGGCAAACCTGGCTATTGGTGTGCCTGCGGTGTGATGGCAGGCTTTTTGCAAGGCGGCGGCGTTGGCAAATCCCTGGCTGAATGGATGATCCATGGGGAGGCAGAAGCTGATACCTGGCCGATGGATATTGCCCGCTATGGCAAATTTGCAGAGAACAAACGCTATATCCGCGAAACGACTGGCCAGTTTTATTCCCGCCGTTTTGTGATGACCTATCCCAATGAGCAATTGCCTGCGGGGCGACCGCTTAAGATGGCTCCCGCCCATGACGCAATGAGCGAAGCTGGCTGTGTATGGGGAACAAGCTGGGATCTGGAAGTGCCGCTATATTTTGCTCCCAAGGGCTTTAAAGAAACCCCTACCCTGAAGCGCTCTAACGCCCATGATATTGTTGCTGAGGAATGCAAGGCCCTGCGTGAAAATGTCGGTCTGATGGATATTTCCGGCTTCTCTCGTTTTGAAGTATCAGGGCCCAATGCCGAAAGCTGGCTCAACCGGATAATGGCATCGAAATTGCCGAAACCGGGCCGCGCCAAGCTCGCGCCCATGTTGTCTCCAACTGGCAAAATGAAGGGAGATCTAACCGTTCTCAACTGGGGTGATGGAAGCTGGTGGATCATGGGGTCTTACTATCTTCGCAACTGGCATATGCGTTGGTTTGACGACCATATGGAAGGCGGTGTAACCGTCCGCGATCTTGGCGAAGAAATATGCGGCTTTGGCATTGTTGGCCCGAACTCTTTGAAAGTTATCGAGAAGCTGGCTGAAACGGATATTTCCGCCTTGCCATTCATGGGCTGCGGCGAATTCGATATCGGCCTGGTCAGCGCCAAAGTGGCGCGAATGTCAGTCACCGGTGAAATGGGTTATGAAGTCAATTGCCGAATGGGAGATCACATTGCCCTGCGCCGCATACTGCTTGAAGCTGGCGCTGAATTCGGCATTCGTGAATGCGGTTTCAACGCTATGTTGTCGACCCGGCTTGAAAAAAGCTTCGGCATCTGGTCGGCGGAATTCACCCAGGGATACACTCCGGGAATGACCGGTATGGATCGTTGGATTGACTGGAACAAGGAAGACTTTATCGGCAAGGAAGCTGCGATTGCAGAACGCGATGGCAATGGCCCGGCACAAGTGCAGGTCACTCTGGAAATCGACGCCAATGATGCGGATGCCAGTGGCTATGAGCCGATCTGGTCCAAGGGCGAGCGGGTCGGCTTTGTGACTTCTGGCGGCTATGGCCACACGATCCAAAAATCCGTCGCCATGGCACTGGTGAACACCGATCTGGCAAAACCCGGAACCGAACTTAGCGTTCATGTCGTCGGCCAGGAGCGGCAGGCGAAAATTATTGCGCCCTCTCCTTATGACCCCAAGGGTAATGCGATGCGTGGCAAACCTGTCCACTAGGAAAAGATATCATGTCATCCCAAGGCCCTGACACACCGGCAAAGACCGTTTTGCGGAGAGATGATTCTGAACAGGAGCCTTTAGTAGGAAACATCAAGGTTACACGCGATGACTGGCTGAATGTCGCGATGGACGTTCTGATCAGCGATGGCATTGGTGATGTTAAAGTGATGCCACTGGGCGAGCGCCTTGGTGTCTCGCGTTCGAGCTTTTACTGGTATTTCAAAAGCCGGCAGGACTTGCTCAACTCTCTTTTGCAGCATTGGGAAAAAACCAATACCAGTGCTTTGGTCAGTCACTGTAATCTTCCGGCAAAGTCAATTACTGAAGCAGTCTGCAATCTGTTTCGCTGTTTTATCGCTCCAGAAACCTTCAATACCCAACTTGATTTTGCGGTTCGGGACTGGGCCCGTAAATCGGGAAAAGTCCGGCGAATTCTGAATCGCTCCGACCAGACCCGAATTGAAGCTATCGAGGCCATGTTTTGCAGATTCGGATTTACCAATCTTGAGGCATTGGCCCGGGCCCGCACACTCTATTTCATGCAAATGGGTTATAATGTTGCCGAGCTAAATGAGACCATCGAAGATCGCTTAAGGCTGCTACCGGAATATGTTCACTGCTTCACGGGTATTTATGCAAGCGAAGCTGAATTGGAAGACTTCAACCTTTTTGCGAAGATTTGATAATATTGGTTGACCTTCCCCCTACTGGAAGGACTAAGCATAATTCCACTGCTGAGTAAAAGTGATCTATGTATTTTTAATACTGCTTGACGCGACGAGCCTTCTAGAGACAAGCTAAAGTATGAATTGGAAACGCAACCTCAAGGCATTTGGTGCCTTCAGATTTGCAATGCTGGTAATAGCCGCATTGCTGACAGTGCTTCCTGTTTCAGCTTCCCATGCAATGCCTCATGGACATTTGCAAAAGGCAGCTACTAATCATTCGTCTGATCATGCAGCTATGACCCATTTGGGGAAAACCGACAGTGATTGCCAAAAACATGCTACTCGCCTTGTTGACGACCAAGGGCATGGAACAATTTCATGCTGTAATGTCTTTTGCGCAACTGTTGCTTTTACAGAAGCGGTATCGATCAATACACTAAGTTTCGCTCGGCCTTCTTTCCTTCCTTTCGTTGGATCAGCAGTATTGCCCGGCGAATACACAACGCCTCACAGACCCCCAAACGCCTGACAGTCATCTGCCTTCCAGAGTGAAGGATAGCCGCCATAGCCTGATGGTTGTGGCGAACGAAAACTGACTTTTCGGGCGTAATTCTTATGAAAATCTTACTTTCAACAGCGCTATTATCGGCGTTGCTCACGGGTTGCACATCTTCAAATATACCTGCGGAAATCCTGACTTACCAATCCCCGGATGATCCGAGAATTGGCATAAGGGATACGCACCATCACAATATTATAGGTGACTATAATCACAGGGATGCGGTTGAACCAAAGCCATGGCGTAAGCTCAATGATGATCAAGCTCCAAAGCAGGGAGCGGGTTCATGAGTGTATCGAAAATTGTTTGTGGGTTGGCCTTGTTTTCTCCGATTTTTTTGGGTGGATGCGTAACAGCCCAAGACACTGCAACCTATTCAGCGCTTGATGCGGGTTTCACCACAGTCTCCGCCAAAACAGCTTCAGCCACCAGTAAACAAACTGTCTGGATACAAAATCGAGAACAGGCTGAAGCCAATGCCAAGCGCGTGCATGACCTTATTCATAAAAAGACAATTAGTGCCGATACAGCGGTTCAAGTTGCCTTGCTTAATAACAAGGGATTGCAGGCTGCTTATGCCGATATCGGATTGAATGCAGCTGAGGTCTGGCAGCAAATGTTGCCAGAAAATCCAAAGGTTTCGATAGGGGTATTGGGCATTGGGGCACCGGGGCTGGCAGCTTGGCGTGCAATTGAAGGCATGATTGTTGCCAATATCCTTTCGTTGGCGACAAGAGATCGCCGTGTCGATATTGCGGACACTCGATTTAGACAATCACAGTTGAAAGCGGCACTAGCGACTTTGACACTGGCTGCCGATACTAGACGTGCTTGGATCAATGCGGTTTCATCATTTGAAACTGTCTATTACCTCAATCAGGGGCAAGCGGCAGCGGATGCAGCGTCTGAACTTGCACAAAAACTGGGTGAGAGCGGCGCGCTATCCAAAGGGGGGCAGGCACGAGAGCATGCATTTTATTCTGAATTGACCGGACAAAAAGCTGAAGCGCGGCTGGCGGCGAGATTGGCCAAGGAGGAATTGACTCGCCTGATGGGTTTATGGGGCAGCGAAGTTGACTATTTCGTTCCCGATAAACTCACGAGTTTACCATCCAAATTGCAGACGAGGAATGCAATCGAGCGTGAGGCCCTGCAGAAACGTGTCGATTTACAGATTGCCAAACTGGAGTTAGAAGCTGTCGCAAAATCCTATGGGCTAACCGATGCAACGCGTCTAGTAACGGATTTCGAGATCATAGGCGGATTTGAGAAAGAACGTGAGATCGAAGACGGCAATATTGAAAAGCTGACAACAAAACAAGTTGAGTTTGAATTTGTCATTCCGATCTTCGACAGCGGCAAGCCCCGCCTTCGTAAAGCCGAACTGGCCTATATGCAGGCAGCAAACCTTTTGGCAGAAAAAGCAGTCAATATTCGCTCTGAAGCGAGGTCAGCCTATACCGGCTATCGGTCAACATATGACATCGCTAGACATTACAAGAACAGCGTATTGCCGCTTCGGGTAAAGATCGAAGAGGAGTCGCTCCTGACTTATAACGGCATGATCACCAGCACGTTTGAGCTGCTTGCAGACACAAGGGCCAAGATCGGAACACTTCTCCAATCAGTCAATGCAAAACGCGAATTTTGGTTGGCTGACGCTAATCTCAACACAGCGATTTATGGCGGTGGTGCTAGAGCAGGCGGCGCCAATGGCGGTGGCATGGCCATGGCCGAAGGTGGCGGAAGCCCCCACTAAACAATCACCCTAAAAGGATATGACAATGACTAATTTAAGTAGACGTCAACTTCTTGGGGCAGGTGCAGCAGCAGGGGCACTTGTTTCAACAGCAGCTTGGTCCAAGACAACAAATATGGGTTTGCCGGAAGCAGCCTTAATGGAAACCGCAGCAACGCAGTCTCCCATCCGACCATCATCAGGACCGGATTATCAACCAGTAGTAACACTCAATGGCTGGACCCTGCCACACCGCATGAACAATGGTGTGAAAGAGTTTCATCTGATTGCAGAACCTGTTGAGCGAGAGCTTGCCGAAGGCATGACTGCCTATCTTTGGGGGTACAACGGTCAATCTACCGGTCCGACTATTGAGACCGTTGAAGGAGACAGAGTTAGAATTTTTGTGACCAATAAATTACCGGAGCACACAACCGTTCACTGGCATGGTATGATCCTGCCATCAGGCATGGACGGCGTTGGCGGCTTGAGCCATCCGGGCATTCCACCTGGTAAAACCTATGTCTATGAGTTTGATCTCGTTAAGAGTGGCACCTTTATGTACCACCCCCATGCGGACGAAATGGTACAAATGGCCATGGGTATGATGGGCATGTTTATAGTTCATCCAAAAGACCCGA
>JBAUHS010000154.1:0-9028 GCA_049680405.1 Salaquimonas sp.
GCTTGAAATCTTGCGCTTCACTTTGTTCAACGTGCGATTTCAAGTTTGTTGGTCTGCGTTGTTGATGATTGGAAATTATCCCAACAACAGGAGAGACGATGTGCATTCTGTCACACTGGTGAATAACTGCAATATTATCAATCGTTTAAGTGTCTGCTGGGCACGAAACAGTAGCCGTCTGCGCTTAATATAAAGCATTCTCGCAGCCCGTGAGGTCGATCTGAGCATGGGCGCAAGACACTGCAATGATATGTATCGGACAGGGCGATGGCGCGGGCTTCGGCCGCATCAGGGTCGGTTTCATAGAACCTTAGTTCCATCCCAGCGCCTCTTGCGCCAGCTTCCGGCAAAATCGAAAGCAATTCGTTTTCCGCATAAGTGCTGTCATGATGGAGCATGAAGTGGCTTGGCCCATAGCCAATGATCGCAAAATCCTTATCAGCCCGAATAATGGTCGCCTCCAGCACTTCTTCCAGAAAGGCAGCTGTGAGCAAGACATCTGTCACCAGCAGGTTGAAGCCAATATTTTCAAGAGACTTGCCGTATACAGGTCCGCCAACCGTTTTCATCTGTTCCTGGGTAAGGATGGGTTTGTCGCTCATGGTGTTACTTTCATTCCGGGATTCAAGGGTGAGGTCTTGTCGGGATTTTCCTGCAAACGAACAGTTTGGCGGAGGGGCAGCTTTACCGTTGATTAACGCTAACTGGAATTGCGACAATTTTTAAGCTTTCGAATTCGAAAGTTTACAGATTTTTTTGGTTCTTTGCCTATGGTTTCAACAACTTTGGGCGGAATGGAGCCAAATTGATGAAAATTTTTATGATTGCTGATGATTCACCCGTTATTCGCAAAGTGGCGCGCCGCTTGATCGAAGATCTGGGATTTGTGGTCGTTGAAGCTGAAAATGCCAGCCAGGCGCAGGCGCTTTGCGCTGAGAACATGCCAGACGGTATTCTGATTGATTGGGATATGCCAGGCATGACCAGTCTGGAACTCATTGAATGGCTGCGTCACTATCCGCAAGCTGAGAAGATCAAAATGCTTTATTGCACCAGTGAAGTGCTTGTTTCTGAAATGACCCGGGCAAAACGGGCAGGAGCACACGGCTTCCTGCTAAAACCCTTCAATCGTCAGATGATTTCCAACAAGCTCAAGGAAGTCGGTTTGGTTGAAGCAGAGCAGTTTGCAGCCTAATCACCTTGTTGTAAGCCCGCCCTCAGCGATTAAAACGTCGTATTTATAGCCTTGAACAAAAAACCCCGCGGCGGAAGCAACGGGGTTTTCATGTTTTCAGGATTAACTTGAAAGCTTAGCTGGCTTCGGCCAATTCGCTTGCTTCCGGCTCGCGCAGCACATAGCCACGGCCCCAGACGGTTTCGATATAGTTCAAGCCGCCGGCTGCAGCAGCCAGTTTCTTGCGCAATTTGCAGATAAACACGTCGATGATTTTAAGCTCAGGCTCGTCCATACCGCCATATAGGTGGTTGAGGAACATTTCCTTGGTAAGGGTAGTGCCTTTGCGGAGCGATAGCAGCTCGAGCATTTGATATTCTTTGCCAGTGAGGTGAACACGCTGGCCAGCCACTTCAACAGTCTTGGCATCAAGGTTCACAACCAGATCACCTGTGGTGATAACAGACTGGGCATGGCCTTTTGAGCGGCGAACAATGGCATGAATGCGGGCAACCAGCTCATCCTTATGGAAAGGCTTGGTCATATAATCGTCAGCGCCAAATCCAAGACCGCGAACTTTGTCTTCGATACCGGCGAGACCTGAAAGGATCAGGATCGGGGTTTTCACCTTTGAAAGGCGCAAAGTGCGAAGCACTTCATAACCGGACATATCCGGGAGGTTCAAATCGAGCAATATGATGTCATAATCATATAGCTTGCCGAGATCGACACCTTCCTCGCCCAAATCGGTGGTATAAACATTAAAGCTTTCTGACTTTAGCATCAACTCAATGCTTTGAGCCGTTGCGCTGTCATCCTCAATCAACAGAACTCTCATTCTGAATCCCCTTCTAGTGTGGCCGCATAATTTACGGCATTCGAACTAATTGCCTCGTGGTTCAAACGCCGTTCGCATCTGAAATGGTTTCAGAACACTGACCTGAAATGGTTAACAAATTGTGATTCTTTTAGGCAAGTCTAAACTTGAAATAACAGGTAAATTAAATAAGACATTGAAATTACTATCTATTTTCCATGTATGGCAGACAAAAAATTTCATTAACTTTTCTGTTTAAACAGTAAAGATTTCTCTTGATTCGCAAAAAACGAATCTTTTCGCTTTTTGTGCGATCGGTTTACCGCCTCTTAATGCATCGAAGTTATGCTTAAAAATGCGAGTAAACGAATGGTTACCAAAATGGGGGTAGGCATTTGACTGATTGAGGTATGTCCTGTGTTTTTGGACCCAATCAATCAGGATTAAAATTGGCCAGCCGTGTTCGAGTAATGAAACGGTCAGGGCTGCCCGAAAGGGACAAGAGGGATTTCAAGGAGTATTGAGTATGAAATCGCGTGATAACCTGCTTCGTCTGAAGCATTTCCAAGTACAGGACAAGACCCGCCAGCTTGCCCAAATCGATATGATGATCGCTGAGTTTGAGCGTATGTCAGGTGATCTGGTGGCGCAGATTGAAGTTGAAGAGAAAAAGGCCGGTATTACCGATGTTTCTCACTTTGCTTATCCAACCTTTGCCAAGGCTGCACGCACCCGCGTTGACAATCTTGCGGTTTCCATTCGTGATCTGCAGCAAAAACGCGAGCCAGCCGAGGAAGCATTGAAAGAAGCTGAAGAGGAATTGCGTAAAGCGGAGCTTAAAGAAGCCCGTGACGGAAATTCAACTGAAATCGCAGATCCAGTCGTTGATGAGATGGTCGAACGACGGATGATGATCGGCTGAACAGCTGAACTCAAAAAGAATTAACGAGGCTGGTAGCGATACCGGCCTTTTTTATTGGGTGGGTCCTGACCCTAGAGCTTTGCCTTTAGAAATCCGTTGATTGCTGATGCGATTTGCTCCGCAGTTTGCTGTTCCATGTGCCAGTGATGATGGCCGGGAATGTCGGCGTTTGTGAGATCGGAGAGATGGCTGGCGGTCAATTCGCGGGTTGCCTCAGTCAATTGGGCCATACGCTCACTTGGGGTTGCCCATATGTTCAAGACTGGCATTTCAAGCGCTTTCAAGAGCGCAACGCATTGATTTTTATTCATTTTAACTGCAGAAGCGCCCGATAACAGCGGATCGCCACGCCATTCAAAGCCGGAATCGGTTTCTTTCAAGGCGCGGGTGGCAATTTGCCTGGCGATCTGAGACGGCTCGCCCGACCTAGCTCTGCGCGCAACGAAATCCTCAATTGAAACGAATATCCGCCGCGCTTTTTTGGAAATGCGGTTGCGGTCCAACAGATACGAACGAAGTTGTTTGATGAGTATGGCATCTTCAACCGGATAGGGCAGCATGGCATCCATGGTCACAAGGGCGCTTACCCGCTCTGGCATAGTCGCCGCCAGTAGACTTGCGATCATGCCGCCGCGCGAATGGCCGAGCAGAACGCATTTTTCCCATCCAAGCTGATCCAGCACGCCGATCAATTGCGGCAGATCATCCCAGATTTGATAGCCTCCGTCTTTCGAGCGGTGATCGCTATGGCCATGACCCGGTAAATCAAGAGCAACGATACGGGCTTCTGGCATTGCCGACGCCAGAACCTCGAAGCTAGCTGAATTATCCAGCCAGCCGTGCAAGGCCAGAATGGGAATGCCGTTTTCCTGCCCAAAGACCTGCCCGGCAAGCTTGATCCCGTCAACTGTCCAACTGCGCTGAGTACCACTTATAATATCTTGTTTTTTCATCCGGTGCTTTTGCCGACAAATGCCCTGCTTTGCAATCTTCCCCCTATTGTTTCGCAAATTACTTAAGCTTAGGATCAGGACAAATTTACCCCATCCAAGGGACGCTCCGCTATGACTTCGATCTACTTCGTCAAAGCTCTCAACCGGGGGATAAACCCCGATTTTCGATCTTTTCCCTGTATTTCTTGTCATGTCGGGCGCGATTTCGCGTTAATTAGTGCGTCCTGATCCCAGGGTAAGGACTCAATTTGGAGGTCGGTCATTGCTCAATTATTTAACGCTCATTTTTGGCTGCCAGCTTGCTGGAGAGTTTTTTGCAAAAACCACCGGCCTTCCTTTGCCTGGACCTGTATTTGGAATGGTCCTGCTGATAATATTTCTTTTCTCAAGGAAATTAATCTTTAAATCCAACGAAAATTCAGATGTATCAGGAGTACCTTTGGAGCTGGCAAAGGTTGGTGATGTGTTACTTGGAAACCTTTCTTTGCTTTTTGTTCCAGCCGGTGTGGGGGTCATGGTCCACTTTGCCTTGCTTAAAGAAGACTGGATTGCCCTTTCAGCGGCGATATTAGGTTCCACTATCCTGACCATTGCCGTAACCGCTAGTCTCATGGTTTTTTTGAGCCGCCGGAAATCTATTCCGAATGAAATCGACGGGAAAAAGGGATGAATGACTTTAAGGAAATCTGGGTCTATTTATCAGCGACGCCCTTATTGCACCTGACACTGACGCTTTTTGCCTTCCAGATCGGCAATGGTATTTATCGGCGTTTCGGCCTTAACCCCTTGCTTAATCCGGTCATGATTGCCGTTGTCTTGATTGTCAGTGTTTTGATTTTTACAGGAACCAGCTACGACCAGTATTTTGAAGGGGCGCAATTTGTCCATTTTTTGTTGGGGCCTGCGACAGTGGCGCTTGCTATCCCGCTTTATCGTCAGTTTGATAAAGTGAAAAATTCTGCTCTGGCAGTTTCTGTCAGCCTGTTGTCTGGGTCCTTGACCGCTTCTCTTTCTGCCATTGGAATTGCCTGGGGATTGGGTGCTGGAGACCTGTCCATTATCTCCATCGCACCAAAATCGGTTACGGCGCCTATTGCCATGGGGATTACGGAGCAACTGGGCGGGTTGCCATCCCTTACAGCAGTGCTGGTTATCTTAACCGGAATTTTAGGTGCGATGATCGGGCCTTATATCCTGACACTGCTTGGTATCAAGAACTGGGAAGCACGCGGCCTTGCCCTTGGTACGGCCAGTCATGGCATTGGTACGGCGCGGGCGCTGCAAGTCAACGAAGTTGCCGGTGCTTTTTCCAGCCTTGCAATGGGGCTTAACGCCTTGGCGACGGCAATCTTGTTGCCGTTATTATGGAAACTATTCTTTTGATCTGGCTCAATGTGCCGATATCGATTTCGATTCATACTAGTGCCTCACATTCTGCTTGAGATGATGCATTGGGAGGCACAGTAATGGCGAAGAAAAGCAAGTTGAGCGCACAGGGAAATTCGGACTCTACAGGAAATGCCAAACTTCTGACGCCGCAACAACAACGAATGCAGAAGATCAATCCGGTTCAATTTTCTGATTTAAAAGCCGCGTTGAGGGCCGGATTTGCTGACTTTGTGAAGCAACCGGTTCTCAGCATGCTGTTTGGTTTAATCTATGCCGCCTTTGGCTGGGTGCTGGTTGGCGGTTTGATCTGGCTGGATGAAATCTGGATGATTATTCCTTTTGCCGTGGGCTTTCCGCTGATTGCGCCTTTTGCCGCCGCTGGTCTTTATGATATCAGCCGCCGTCTTGAGAAAGGTGAGGCGTTCAGCTGGTCTGATATTTTTCTGGTGGTTATCAGCCAGCGCAATCGTGAACTGGGCTGGATGGCATTTGTAACGCTATTCATTTTCTGGATATGGATTTATCAGGTCCGACTATTGCTTGCGATCATTCTTCAAAATCAATCCTTCTCCACTTTTGACGGCTTTCTCAATGTCATCACTACGACTTATAACGGGTTTATCTTTTTGGGTGTCGGCAGCCTTATTGGTGCTTTTCTTTCCACGGTCCTTTTCACAGTGACAGTGATTTCCATGCCGATCCTTCTGGACAAGGAAATCGATTTTGTGTCGGCCATGGTCGCGAGTATCAAGACAGTGGCGCAAAACCCATTGGTGATGTTGTGCTGGGGCGCGTTCATTGCAGCAGCGATGATCCTCGCCATACTGCCCGCTTTCGTGGGCCTGATATTCGTTTTGCCGATTTTGGGCCATGCCACCTGGCATTTATATAGACGGGTAATTGACTGAGTAGATATTCATTCGTTCGCTTGTTTAAATCCGGGCGTAGTTCTGGTAGGGGCAAAGCATTACTGTCAATGAAAGCCCAATCCTGTGCTCCATGCCTTGCGCCCCTATCTTCTTCTTGTTTCAGCAATTGCCTTTGGCCTTGGTATTTCGCTGCCTCTGGTCCGGTTTGAGAAACTCTATTTCTTTTCCGATACGCCGTCCCTGATCGGTATTGTCGGCGGGCTGTGGAGCGATGGCAGCGGCGGGCTTGCGTTTTTGGTGGCACTGTTTTCGATGCTGTTTCCGGTGGTCAAAATGGCGGTCGCCTTTCGCTCATCCTATGATGGCGTTAAGCTGCCGAAATGGGCAGGCATCTTGTCCAAATGGTCGATGATGGATGTGCTATTGGTTGCGATCATCATTTTTGCTGCCAAGACCAGCGGCCTTGCAACAGCCATCACCCAGCCGGGCATCTGGTTCTATGGCCTGTCTGCTGTTGTGTTGGCTGTGGCGAGTTTGGACAAGAGTTGAGAGGCGAATCAGCAGCTTAGGGACCACTCGATTTCCTAAGTTTACACTGCCAAATTTCGCGGCAAGATTTTGCGACAGGCAAGGGCAGCTGTGCGGACATAGCGACCTGTCTGAATCATCAGGACTATCATGGCTTCAGGCCGAAAACAGACTTTCGCTTGAAAACGTGAGGAGTATTAAAGGTTGCATTTTCATTTTTGATACTGTTTTATTGAATTGAAGGAGTATTTATCTTGAAAACTCGAACAATGATGACGGTTTTTGTTTGGTCTATTTTTTTAATACCTAGACTTGTGCATGCAGAAGAGAGTTGCTCGGACGCTTTGATCATAGATAATATAGAATACAGCTCGGACATTAGTGTTGAGTTAAGTGCGTTGAGCCTCGTGCAAGAAGGCCAATTTAACACAGCAAAGAAAAATTTTGGTTCAGATGGCAAAGGTAATATTTATGGTGTCCCTGTAGACATTTCAACAACTTTTAAAAGTTTCAATGAATCGAGAAAAGAGAGGCTGAAGAAGCATGAATTTAAATATTCTGAAAAACGAGCTCTAAGTTATGTTTCTAGAAAATTAAGTCCAAATGCGGTGACCGCCTACGTAGCATGTTTAGAGGCAAATTCACGAACCGTTGGGTCTGGATTTCATGCATTTGTACGTGAAGCAGATGAAGATTTTGTACAAGTTGATCTGATGTGGGCACCTCCCACTGGAGCTATTTCTAACTTACCACTAACTGTCTCAAATCTAAAAGGTTCAACAGATACAGCATCTGTAATTCCGCCGGAACTTATGCCAAACTCTATATTTGGAGTTGATTTTGAAAGAACTAAGAATGAAGATTTTCGCTTAACAATAAACGCTCAAGGTTTAGGCAGTCCGCAAAGGGTTTTGGTGGCTAAACCACCAATTTTTACACCTCAACCAAAAGCTTGCTCTGTGTCGGTGCAATTGTACTCAAACCACCCAAGAATAAACATCTCCGTCACAATGAAACCAGGTGAACAACAGACTTTCGTTCAGCAGCCTGATCACATTGCAATTTGTTCAACCGATGACAGGTGCTACGTAAAAGCCGAGCGTCGTGGTGGTGGTGTTACTCAATCAACTGGATATGAAATCACAAAAGCACGTACAGTAATCAAAACAGCTGACCCTGCCGAGTATGAAACTTCGTGCACTGTTTTAGAACGAAGGTAACCCATACCGAATTCAGCTAAGAAATATGCTTTCTATCATGGTCTAATCAAACGCTATTGTCTGCTTCTGGCGCATAGCAGATTTCTTGCATCAAAACTTCAAAGGCGTATTTGGCCTCAATGCAGTCATCTGGCGATATTCATCGGATGTCGGCAACGCGGACAAAGCGAGTTTAGCAGCGACGGCGCCAATGTCCGCTCAAACTTCTTTTAGCGCAGTGTTGGTGTTATCTTGAAGCCGCGCGAGAAGGGAGAATGCCATATCGCGTTCACTCTTCGAAAACCCTTCAAATAGTTTTGCATTGATCCTATCATGGAAATCGGCGAGGTGATCCAAGGCTCGACCTTTGTCCGTCAGCGTAACCACTATCACACGGCCATCTAATTTATCTTTTCGACGCACCAGCAAACCACGGTCGGCCATACGGTCAACGATACGTGACGATGCAGGGAAACCTGTTCCGACAAGATCTGCTAATGCGCCTACCGTCAATTCTCCATCCCGCCAGAGACACGACAGAATTACCCATTGTGGCAATGATAAATCGTAAGGATCAAGCAGTTGCTGGCAAAGCGCGTTCATCCGGCCAGCCGTAAAGTTAAGGGAGCGCCCGATAGATAGGGGGATGTGCGATTTTTTACTTGCCATGTAAATAAAAATGCCATTTAGTTTACGTGTAAACGAACATAATCCGCTTTCGCAAGGCACACAAGTGATTTTGCGACCTGTGAGGCGGCGCAGCAACAAGGATGGATGAAGCTATGTCAAAAAGAGTACTCATGGTGGGCTGGCACCCAACGGTCGTGGATTATTCAAAGTACCCAGGGTTTACAGCTGAAAAGCTTGAAGTAGCGCTCAGAGGGGACGAGAAAAAGCTGAACGACCTTGGCTACAATGCTTCTATCGGATTTATCTACAGCGGCGAAACGGCCACTGATCAACTAGTGCAGGCATTGAAGGACACAGCCTTTGACGTCGTCCTGATCGGTGCAGGCGTGCGTAAGGATGACGACCATTTCCTTATTTTCGAAAAGCTTGTAAACGTGGTTCACGAACATGCACCGCATGCTCGCATTGCGTTTAACACGGGGCCAACTGACTCCGACATTGCAGTTCGGCGCTGGGCATAACATACGCAAGGGGAAGATTGTTATAG
>JBAUHS010000155.1:0-10768 GCA_049680405.1 Salaquimonas sp.
AACAGGCCGAATTTGGTTTCTTCAATTGGCGCATTCAGTGCTGCCGACAGTGAGAGAGCCAAGACATTGCGGGTTTTGCGGGGATCAATGATGCCGTCGTCCCAAAGGCGGGCTGAGGCGTAAAGCGGGTGGGCTTGCTCCTCGAACATATCCAAGGTGGGTTGTTTGAAGGCGACCTCTTCCTCAGTTGACCAGGTTCCTCCTTTGCGCTCAATGCCGTCACGTTTGACGGTGGCAAGAACACCAGCGGCCTGTTCGCCGCCCATGACCGAAATGCGCGAATTGGGCCAGGTCCACAAAAAGCGCGGCGAGTAGGCGCGTCCGGCCATGCCGTAATTACCCGCCCCAAAGGAGCCGCCGACCAACATGGTGATTTTGGGGACTTTTGTGGTGGCAACGGCGGTGACCAGTTTCGCGCCATCTTTGGCGATGCCGCCTTGCTCGTATTTCTGGCCGACCATGAAACCGGTAATGTTTTGCAGAAAGACCAACGGAATTTTGCGCTGTGAACACAACTCAACAAAGTGTGCGCCTTTGACAGCGCTTTCAGAAAAGAGAACGCCATTATTGGCGATGATGCCTACGGGCATCCCCATCACATGGGCAAAACCACAAACCAGCGTATTACCATAGCGCGCCTTGAATTCATCAAACCTAGAACCGTCTACAATGCGCGCGATCACTTCACGAATGTCATAGGGCGTTTTCAAATCTCCGGGAACAACACCCAATATCTCGCTCGGATCGTATGCCGGCTCTTCAATAGACTGCAACTCAATATCCGGGTTTTTAGCGCGGTTGAGATTGGCCACAGAGCGCCTTGCCAGCGCCAACGCATGGGCATCATCTTCGGCCAAATAGTCGGCAACGCCTGAAAGCCTGGTATGTACATCCCCGCCGCCAAGCTCTTCAGCGCTGACAATTTCTCCTGTGGCAGCTTTCACCAAAGGCGGACCTGCCAAAAAGATCGTTCCCTGCTCCCTGACGATAATCGCCTCGTCACTCATCGCCGGAACATAAGCTCCGCCCGCTGTACACGACCCCATGACCACAGCAATCTGGGGTATGCCTTTTGCAGACATATTGGCCTGATTGAAAAAGATGCGCCCGAAATGCTCGCGGTCGGCAAATCCTTCCGCCTGATTTGGCAAGTTTGCGCCGCCGCTATCCACCAGATAAACGCAAGGTAGATTGTTTTGTTCAGCAATTTCCTGAGCGCGAAGATGTTTCTTCACGCTCATCGGGTAATAGGTTCCGCCCTTTACTGTGGCATCATTGCAGACGACCATTACCTCGCGGCCTTCGATGCGGCCAATTCCGGTAATCAGACTGGCGCAGGGGGAAGCATCGTCATACATGCCATGGGCAGCTGTTGCGCCGATTTCAAGAAATGGCGAACCGGCATCCAATACCCGTTGCACCCGGTCCCGTGGCAGAAGTTTTCCGCGCGACAAATGCCTTTCTCGTGATGCCTCACCACCACCAAGCTGAGCCTGATGAGCTGCCTCTTCGACTATTCTCAGCGCCTCGAGATTGGCAGCTTCATTCTTTTTGAAGCCCTCAGATCCGGTCACAATGTTGGAAGTCAGTTTTGCCATTTCAGACTTTTCCTGTTTTTGCTATTTCAGCACTATCTTGCGTTCCGGCTAATTCTTCAATTGCCCGCCGCTTTAATTCCCTGCGAATTATCTTGCCTGTCACCGTCATTGGCAGCGCCTCCAGAAACTCAATTTCACGGGGGTACTCATATTTTGCAAGGCGGGTTTTCACATAATCCTGGAGTTCTTGCTCAAGTGTCGGGTTCGGTTCAAAACCCACGCGCAAGACAATATAGGCTTTTACGATCTCGGTTCTTTGAGCATCCGGCTTTCCGATCACGCCCGCCGCAGCGACGGAGGGATGCTTCAGCAGACAATCTTCAATTTCCGCCGGACCAATGCGATAGCCTGCCGAGGTAATCACATCATCGTCGCGGCCAATAAATCGAATTGAGTTGCCATCCATGATCCCCCGATCACCCGTTATAAGCCATTTAGTGCCACTTTTGTCCATTCGGAATTTGTCTCTAGTGGCTACCGGATTGTTCCAATATTCGAGCATCATGACAGGAGTGCCAACCTTCACAGCGATATCGCCCTCGCCCTCAGCCGGTTCTCCGTCCCCATTCAGCACTCGAACATCATGACCGGGGACAGGTTTTCCCATTGCGCCCGGCTTTGGGGCAAACAGTTTTGCGCAGGAAGAGACAACCATATTGCATTCGGTTTGACCGTAAAATTCGTTGATCGTCACACCTAATGCCTCTTTGCCCCATTTGAGCATTTCTGCACCCAGCGGTTCGCCTCCGCTGGCAACAGTTCTTAACCCTTTGATTGTGACATCATCTGCCTTCAACATTTTTAGGGCGGTTGGCGGGAAAAAGACATTGGTCACACCGGCTTTCTCCATGATGTCGCGACATTGAGCCGAGCTGAATTTCTCCATACGTGAAGCCACTACTGGCACACCATGATGCAATCCTGGCATCAAGACATCAAACAGCCCTCCAATCCAGGCCCAGTCAGCCGGGGTCCAAAGCACATCATTTTCGTGGGGAAATAGATCGTGGCTCATTTCGACCCCTGGCAAATGGCCCAGCAAGATGCGGTGACCATGCAAAGCACCTTTTGGCGGGCCTGTTGTGCCGGATGTATAAATAAGAACAGCCGGCACATCAGCCGTGGTCTTTACAGGGTGAAAATCGGTAATATCGGGATGGGTAAACCGATCAACAACCAAGACTTCCATGAGGTCCGGCAAATCGTCATTGAGATTAAATATCGCCTCTACGCTTTCTTCATCGGTAATTACTGCCTTAGCGCCGGAATCGATCAACCGCATTTTCAGGGCTTCTTCTCCAAAGAGCTTGAAAAGTGGAATGGATATCGCACCAATTTTCCAAATCGCGATATGGGCAATCGCCGTCCAGGCTGATTGTGAACGATAGACGCCCACCCGGTCGCCAAACGCTACTCCGCGAGCCATTAGGTAAGTCGCTAATTTATCGGAATGCTCTTTCAACTGGCCAAAACTGAAGTCTTTTCTATCATCCCCAGTCAAATCAATGATTGCCAGTCTGTCGGGGTCCCCATAGGCCCATTTATCACATACATCCACGCCCATATTGTAATTGTCAGGAATATCCCAGGCGAAACGCTCAGCGAGTTCCTCATATGTTTGGGCGGATGGGAGCATGGCTTAAGCGGTAGCCTTCATCAGTTCGCGTCCGCAAAGCATCCGGCGAATTTCTGAGGTTCCGGCGCCGATTTCCATCAATTTGGCATCCCGCATGATACGCGATACGGGGCTGTCATCGAGATACCCTGCTCCGCCCATGGCTTGCACGGCCTGTACGGCCTGGTTCATCGCCTGCTCTGAAGCATAGAGCACACAGGCTGCAGCGTCCTGACGTGTCACCTCGCCGCGATCGCAGGATTGCGCCACTGCATAAACATAAGCGCGGGCTGAATTCATCGCCGTATACATGTCAGCAATCTTGGCCTGCATCAGCTGGAAGTTACCAATCGGCTCGCCAAATTGCTTGCGTTCATGCATATATGGCATGATGTGATCGAGGCAGGCATGCATTACGCCTGTGCCAATGCCAGATAAAACCACACGTTCATAATCAAGGCCGGACATCAATACATTGACGCCCTTGCCTTCCTCGCCAAGCACATTTTCAAACGGTACTTGGCAATCTTCAAAGATCAGTTCGCCGGTGTTTGAGCCGCGCATACCCAATTTGTGAAACGGCTCTGATGTTGAAAAACCCTTCATCTCTTTTTCGATCAGAAATGCGGTCATGCCCTTCGGGCCTGCGGCTGGATCCGTTTTTGCATAAACCACCAGCGTGTCAGCATCCGGGCCATTGGTTATCCAGTATTTCGAACCGTTGAGACGATAATGATCATTGCGTTTCTCAGCTTTCAACTTCATCGACACAACATCTGAGCCGGCGCCTGACTCAGACATGGCCAAGGCACCCACATGCTCACCTGAAACAAGTCGGGGCAGATATTTTTCTTTCTGCTCCTTGGTTCCATTGAGACGGATTTGATTAACGCACAGATTTGAATGAGCACCGTAAGAAAGCGATACAGAAGCTGATGCCCGTGCAATTTCTTCAACAGCAATGGTATGGGCAAGATATCCCATATCAACGCCGCCATATTCCTCGGGAACTGTTATACCCAATAAGCCCAGATCACCCATTTCTTTCCAAAGTTCAGAGGGAAATTGGTTCGATTGATCAATTTCCGCAGCCATTGGCGCAACGCGTTCTTGCGCCCACCGGCGAACCAATTCCTGAAGGGCCGTTATATCTTCTCCCAAACCAAAATTCATACTGGCAGTGAACATCTTAAATGACCTCCTGAATGGTTCTAACTCTGTAAAACTGGCTCACGTGACGCATTTGCATTACTCTCCAAGCGTTGCGAAAGTCCGCCACTATTGCGCTTATCCCCAGCACTGAGCGCATTCAGCGCCATGGCCACATAAATCTCCTCCACTTGAGATGCCGTCAAGCGCCCATTGTTCTTGAACCATGCATTTACACCAGTGAGCATTGATATGATTGCCATGGCCGATACAGGTACATCCTGCACAGTAAAATCACCGGAATCTTTTCCAATGGATATTATTTTCCGTAAGAAACCTTCATAATAACGCCGTAGTTTCTGCATCTGTGCCAGACCATCTTCTTCAAGATTCCTCAGCTCCATATAGGAGATGAAAACCTCATCCTGTTTGTCAAAATGAAACCGGATGTGAAATCTGATAAATCCTTCCAGCGCCGAAACGGGATCGGTAAAATTCTTGCTTTCTTTTTCCCAGGCCAACAGCAGCGCATGCATATGGCTTTCCATCAAATCCACCAGTAGAGCCTGTTTGGTGGGAAAGTGATGATACAAAGCGCCAGCCTGCAAATCGACTTCCTTGGCAATCATCCGCATGGATACAGCAGCATATCCTGAGTTCGAGAACAGACGAAGAGCTGCCTCGCGCAAATTGCGCCTAGTATCTTCAGCATTGGAGCCAGCGGTTCGCGCCATAGATAATCACTTATTAAATGAACGTTCGTTTAATTAATCATGCACAATTCAATCTGTAAAGTGATTTTAATCCCCCGTAAGCAATTGAATGGTAATTTCTGTGCCCTAATAAACAAATATATTAACCAAACGTAAACGATGATTCTCAAGGATGGCACAGAATCAACATTGATTCGCGGTTAGGTCTACCCTGACCGCCGCTTAAGACGCTTCATAACAGGATAAACGATGTTCAACACCGCGCAGTCCCCAAATAACAAGCACTTTCTCAAACTGTTAGCAATCACACTTGCATCGTCCATATGTATGAGCAGTGCCGCGGTTGCAGCCAATGTGAGTAGTTTTGCATCGGCCCAGGCGATCAAATGGCGCGGCGGAGTTGTCAATGTTGAAACCAGCATGCCTTTTTATCAACGACAAGGCTATCAGGGGATTTGGACAAGCAATAACGGATTGTCCAAACGCGGAAAAGAACTGGTTGAAGTTCTCAATGATGCATGGCTCGATGGCCTTGAGCCGCTGGACTATCTTGCAGGTTTTCCAGACAATCCGTCGAGACTGAGAGGCGATCAGCTGGTTGGCGCTGAGTTGTTCCTTTCAGATGCCGCCTTTCGTTTTGCACGTGATTTATACGCCGGACGCACAACGCCTTCCGTTTCTGAACCGGACATCGTCATTGCCCGTAAAAAGCTTGATGTCATTGCCCTTCTCGGCTCGATGGATAAAAACGGCCCTCTTACGGTGATCGAACGTCTTCGCCCGACCCATTCGCAATACGATGCATTGCGTAAAGCACTTGTCAAAACCAGCGATCCTACAAAACGTCGCAAAATCATCGTCAATATGGAGCGTTGGCGCTGGCTGCCCCGGAAACTCGGTGACAAGCATGTATTCGTCAACACTGCTGCTTTTCTCATGTACACGCGCAGTGGGGGCAAGGACGTAGACCGACGTAGAGTTATTGTCGGCAAAGAGTTCCACAAGACACCTATTTTTTCCGACAACATCAAATATTCCGAGTTCAATCCGACCTGGACCGTTACACCATCCATTGCAGGCAATGAGATGCTGCCTAAACTTCGCAAAGACCCCAATTATCTAACAAAAAAAGGCTATGATCTTTATGCAAGCTGGAAGGGCGATGCGCCAAAAATGAATGCCACCCAGATTGACTGGTCATCAGTGAGCGGAAAGCGATTCCCTTACAGGATCGTCCAGCCTGCCGGACCTCAAAATGCACTGGGGCAAGTCAAGTTCCTCTTTCCGAACAAATTCAATGTTTATCTCCATGATACGGCCAACCGGGATCTCTTCAACAATCAGGACCGTGCGCTTTCCCATGGTTGCGTACGTGTTCATGATCCATTGGAGTTTGCCAAACTGCTTTACAAACTGGACGATAATCCTGCTGTGACAAAGATTGATGGCATCGTTCAAAGCAAAGAAACAAAGGGTATCAATTTTCAACACCCAATCCCGGTGCATCTTACTTATTTTACCAGTTGGGTTAAAGATGGCAAAGTTCAGTATTTTGCCGACATCTACAAACGGGATCGTCTGATTTCGAATATTCTATTTGGAAAAATTTGAGGCAGGAGTTGCCGAACCTCAATCCAACTAATTTGTTATGCCCTGCGAACGGATTGTCGGATACCATTTGACCCTTTTGATGGTTCGCTTTAAGACCCGTTTATATCAACAAATGGGTGAAGCTAATTGACCAGGACCCTCACGATCAAGAAACCCGATGACTGGCATTTGCACCTGCGCGATGGAGCAATGCTGGAGGCGGTAATTGGCCATTCGTCCCGCCACTTTGCCCGGGCAATCATCATGCCCAATCTTGTTCCTCCGGTCGTGACGACCGCAGATGCCCTTGCCTATCGTGAGCGGATTTTATCAGCAAAACCAAAGGCTGATTTTTTCAATCCCCTGATGACACTTTACCTCACCGAACAGACTGATCCCGAAGATGTCGCCGCTGGGTTCGCCGATGGCATCGTACAGGCTGTGAAACTTTACCCTGCCGGCGCGACCACTAATTCTGCCAGCGGCGTGAAAGACTTCGACAAAGTCATGCCCGTGTTAGAAAAAATGGCTGAGATTGGCATGCCCCTTTGTGTTCATGGCGAAGTGACGGATCCTGCCATCGACATTTTTGACCGCGAGGCGGTCTTTATTGAAACCGTGTTGATCCCTCTTCGCAGGCGCGTACCAGAACTCAAGATCATCATGGAGCATGTAACGACTGAGGACGGCGTCCAATATGTGCAATCCCAAGACCAAAATCTGGGCGCAACCATTACAACCCATCACCTGATCATCAATCGTAATGCAATCCTCGCTGGCGGTATCCGTCCGCATTATTATTGCCTGCCGGTCGCCAAGAGAGAAAAACACCGCCTTGCCCTGCGTACAGCTGCAACTTCCGGTGATCATCGCTTTTTCCTCGGCACCGACTCAGCGCCTCATACGGACCCCAACAAGGAAATGGCCTGCGGTTGCGCCGGGATATACACTTCGATTAACACGCTTTCCTGCCTTGCCCATGTGTTCGAAGAAGAAGGCGCTTTGGAAAAGCTGGAAGCCTTTGCATCGATCAATGGACCGAATTATTATGGCCTGCCCGTCAATGAAGAAACCATTACATTGGTAAGGCACGACGAGCCTGTTTCCTTTCCGCAAAAAATTCATACGGGCGATGGAACTGTCACAGTTTTCGACCCGATGTTCCCGCTGCATTGGGGCGTCCAGTAAGGATTAAAAATGAGTAGAACTGTATATGTAAACGGTGAATATCTACCGGAAGAAGATGCAAAAATTTCCGTCTTTGATCGCGGTTTTCTATTCGCCGATGGCGTTTATGAAGTCTCCTCTGTCATTGAAGGTAAGCTGATTGACAATTCTGCGCATCTCGCCCGCCTGCAGCGTTCACTTGATGAAATTGAAATGGCACTACCCTGCGCGATTGAAGAGATCGAAGCGATACAAAAAGAGATGCTTTTGCGAAACGAACTTGTTGAAGGCATGTTGTATCTCCAGGTTAGCAGACAGGCGGCGGACCGCGATTTTTATTTCAAGCCGGACTCCAAATCATCGCTGGTGATGTTTACCCAAGTGATGAACCTGGTGAATAACCCGGTCGCTGAAAAAGGGATTTCTGTCATTTCCGTTCCAGATTTACGCTGGGAGCGGCGGGACATCAAAACGCTTCAGTTGCTCTACCCTTCCCTTGCCAAAACCGAGGCGAAAAACAAAGGCGCTGATGATGCCTGGATGGTCGAGAACGGATTTGTGACAGAAGGAAGCTCGAACAATGCCTGGATCATCCTGCAGGATGGAACCATTGTTACCCGCCATCTTTCCAACGAAATCCTCCATGGCATTACGCGCCGTTCGATCCTGAAATTTGCGGCCGAAAGACAATTGAAAATCGAAGAGCGTCCTTTCACGATCGAAGAAGCCAAGCATGCCCGTGAGGCCTTTGTTTCCAGCGCCACAACCTTTGTGATGCCCGTTGTTTCCATTGATGGCATTCCTGTCTCCGATGGAAAGCCCGGCGAGATGACCAAACAGCTTCGCTCGATCTATCTGGAAGAAGCCAAAGCGCTTTAGCTTCGCTCTGATATCAACCCTAGCCAAATCACTCAAAACAAGTGACGGTTTTGGGCTACTCCTGCGCTGAATAAATCAATAGATTACCCTGAAATCTTTCAGTGGAGATAAAATGTTTCTTTCGGTCTTTGATATTTACAAAATTGGTATTGGCCCCTCCAGTTCTCATACGATGGGACCGATGAGCGCCGCAGCGCGTTTCCTTGATGAAATCAAGAACGGCGACTGGCCACGCCCCAATGATGCGCAGGTGACCCGGCTTCATGCATCGCTGCACGGTTCGCTGGCCTATACGGGCATCGGCCACGCCTCGGATCGGGCTATCATTCTCGGCCTTGCAGGATATCTTCCTGACCAGATTGACCCGGACCAAATGGACGGGATCATCGACGAGGTGAAGACATCGCGGCGGGTAACGCCAGAAGGACATCCCCCTTACCGGTTCAACCCTGAAGAAAACCTCGTCATGGACAAGAAAACACCTTTGACCGGCCATGCCAATGGCATGATGTTTCAGGCCTTTGACGCGCAGGAGCGGCTGTTGCTCAAGCGCATCTATTATTCTATTGGCGGCGGTTTCGTTGTCGATGAACAAGAGCTTGATGCGATGCAATCGTCCAAAAAAGCGCCTGTTGAATCCGGCGTGCCTTATCCGTTTCGCAATGCCAAAGACATGCTGGAAATGGCGAAAAATTCCGGCCTTTCTATTGCCGGAATGAAGCGGGCAAATGAAGAAACCAATATGACCCGCCAAGAGCTGGATCAACGCCTTGATCAAATCTGGGGCGCGATGGACCGCTGCGTTGATCGCGGAATTACCAATACCGGGATCATGCCCGGTGGGCTGAAGGTCAAACGGCGCGCGCGCGATATTCACGACAAGCTCCAGGAAGAATGGAAGTCCAATCGCCGCAACCCGCTGCTGGCCAATGACTGGCTTGCCGTATATGCGATGGCCGTGAATGAGGAAAACGCTGCTGGCGGCAAAGTGGTGACGTCTCCCACCAATGGGGCTGCGGGCGTTGTTCCGGCAGTGTTACGATATTTCCTCCACTTCCATGAAGATGCAGACGCCAAGGGCATTCGCGATTTCCTTTTAACTTCCGCCGCCATCGGCGGGATCATCAAACACAATGCCTCCATTTCCGGCGCAGAGGTTGGCTGCCAGGGCGAAGTTGGTTCTGCCTCGGCCATGGCTGCGGCCGGATTGGCACAAGTCATGGGCGGCACGCCGATGCAGGTTGAGAACGCTGCGGAAATTGCCCTTGAGCATCATCTTGGCTTGACCTGCGATCCCGTTGGCGGACTGGTTCAGGTTCCTTGTATCGAGCGCAATGCCCTTGGCGCGGTGAAAGCCGTAACAGCTGCTTCTCTTGCGCTGAAAGGCGACGGAACCCATTTCGTTCCGCTCGATGCCTGTATCGAGACCATGCGTCAGACTGGCCTTGATATGAACGAGCGTTACAAGGAAACTTCCGAAGGCGGCCTCGCGGTGAATGTCGTTGCTTGCTGACAGTTTTTTGCTTAGGCAAAAAATGCAACGGGCAAGCAAAGCGCCAACGAAGGTCGGCAGTCGTTTGCATTACAAGCGCTGACAGTGCAGAAAAATCGGCATAGCTTTGCGCACTCGGTACTTTTCACTTTGTGAAAAGATACCTGTTGCTTGATCGGTGAAAACTGCTCCGCAATTATTCACCTTGAACAAACTATGGAACCCGGATGCCATTCCTAAGGGCCATATGTGTACGACCCACCGGGTCCCATACAGAGATTTTTTGTATCGGGAGGCTTTTCAGTACACCATCCTGCCCGACCATCCAGTCAGGTCCCGAGGGAGTTGAACCCTTTCGACCTGACGCTCTGCTGCTGTTTCCTTTGATACCGATGGCGAATTCAGTTCCAACGTTTGCTTGAAAACAGTGTGGAAAGCATAAAGCAGAGTTTTAGAGCGGGGATAAGTATTTTGTTTGAAGGTCAGCAATGCGGACTTTTCTGCCGTTCATGATCCTGATAGAAATATCCGCATTCTGACATGCTCAAGCAAATCCCCTCAGTCC
>JBAUHS010000156.1:0-13656 GCA_049680405.1 Salaquimonas sp.
TCTGTGGCGCGAATTTATTGATGAAAAAGCAACCGATGCCATCGCAGCTCTTGATGGCGATTTACGTGACCAGAAAAAATTTGCCCAATCCATTCGTGAATTGATCCGCTCCCTTGATATGGCTGATGAGCTTGGCGAAGATGAGCCAGATGATGATCTGGACGAGTCTGAAAATCCCGATGAGGATCAAAATCAGGCAGACGCAGAGCGTGAAAACGAAGAGTCAACAGGCGAAGATGAAGGCGAACCGCAAGAATCCGATGATGTCTCCGACGACACCCAGGATGGTGAGATGGAGTCCACCGATATGGGCGAGGATGATTTTGACGATGAGGACATGGAAGACGCCGAAACACCCGGCGAATCCCAGCGCCCTCAATTGCCGTTTTCCGATCTTCCCGCAGATTCCGACTACAATGTTTTCTCCTACGAATTTGATGAAATCATTACGGCGGAAGAACTGTGCGACGAGGCTGAATTGGATCGCCTGCGCGCTTTCCTCGACAAGCAACTTGCCCATTTGCAAGGTGTTGTAGGCAGATTGGCAAATCGTTTGCAGCGCCGATTAATGGCACAGCAAAACCGCGGATGGGATTTCGATCTCGAGGAAGGTTACCTCGACACGGCCCGCCTGCCCCGCATTATCATGGACCCTATGACACCTTTATCTTTCAAGATGGAGCGCGAAACAATTTTCCGCGATACTGTTGTCACTTTGCTGATCGACAATTCAGGCTCAATGCGCGGCAGACCCATCACCGTTGCTGCGACCTGCGCTGATATTCTAGCCCGCACGCTGGAGCGCTGCGGTGTGAAGGTTGAGATTTTGGGGTTTACCACAAAAGCATGGAAAGGCGGCCAATCTCGAGAAAAATGGTTGAAGGCTGACAAGCCGGCACAGCCCGGCCGTCTCAATGATCTTCGCCATATTATCTACAAAAGCGCTGATGCGCCCTGGAGACGCTCACGGCGCAATCTTGGCCTGATGATGCGCGAAGGCCTGCTGAAGGAAAACATCGACGGAGAGGCTTTGCTTTGGGCTCATAACCGGATGATGGCACGCTCGGAAAAACGCCGGATCCTGATGATGATTTCTGATGGTGCGCCTGTGGATGATTCCACTCTTTCCGTGAATCCCGGTAATTATCTGGAGCGCCATTTGCGCCACGTTATTGAAGATATAGAAACCCATTCACCGATTGAACTCTTGGCAATCGGTATTGGTCATGATGTGACACGCTACTACAAGCAGGCGGTAACGATTGTGGATGCAGAAGAATTGGCCGGAGCCATGACTGAACAATTGGCTGCCTTGTTTGCCGAAAGCCCTGAAATGGGAAAAAGAGGCCGAAAGCCGATGCGCAAAAGTGCATGATCTTTTTTCAGCCGTTTTCAAATGCTTTGAAACGATAATGATGAAAAACTTCCGACGAAAAGATACATCGCAGTTAAACAGTTTAGCTTTGGCTATGGTATCTGCTTTGACAACAACCAGCGCGTTGACTGCATCTGCCAAAGCAGAATCTATTGAAGTTACCGCAAGCAAAATTGAATTTTTCAATTTGGCCTCCAGCGACAACACTGCGGGGAAAATGAGTTTTGTCGGTGGCCTTGATCTTACCTCAGAAAATGAAAATTTCGGCGGATTGTCCGGTCTTCGTTTCAATAGCGATGGCTCAAGGCTTTATTCTGTTTCTGACAACGGATTTTGGTTCACGGGTGAAATAGCTCGCAATGAAAGCGGGCAGATCCTGTCCCTAACTGGCGCTGAACTCACCTGCCTTTGCCAGACCAATGGCCAGCCTTATTCATCAAAACATTGGGCCGACGCAGAGGGATTGGAGATAGCGGGCAACAGGGCCTTTGTAGTCTTTGAGCGGTTAAACCGGATTAATGTCTACAATATGGATGGCGCCCACAAGATAGGCCCGCCAAGTCAGGCCAATGCATCCCTAAAGCCCTATAATATTGCCTACAATACCGGACTTGAGGCAATGGCTATTGCCCCTCCAGCTTCACCAATATCCGGCAAATTCATTGCAATTGCTGAAGAAAGCCTCAACGCCGAGGGCAATAATAGGGCCTTTATTGCAGACAAGAAAAATGTTTCAGAATTGGCGCTTGTGAGAAGCGACAATTATTCTGTCACCGATGCAACATTCATGGCCAATGGCGATTTGCTGGTTCTTGAGCGCCGCTTTGGCTTAGCCATAGGCATCGGTATTCGGATCAAGCGCGTAAATGCTCATTTGATCAAGCCTGGCAAAACAATCGATGGCGAAGTCCTGCTGGAAGCGGGCCTTTCCAGCAGGATTGATAACATGGAAGGGATAACAACCTGGCAAACCGCCAACGGAGAAATCCGTATCGCCATCTTGTCCGACGACAATTATAACAAACGCCTGCAGCGAACCCTTTTACTGGAGTTCAAACTGAATGATTGACGTTAGACCGCGCTGCTTTTCGCCTGTCCGGTAACGCGTAAAATTCCCGCATAAGGCACTAAAGCAATAACGCCGATCAACAATTTTACCAAAAAATCGCCAATTGCCAGTGACGCATAAAGTGGCATCGCAATACCAAACAAGCTAGCAGGAAAGCCCAAAGACCCATCTTCCAGACCAAGACTGGTGTCCAGCTCGGCAAAAACCGGCGCAAAGGCAATGCCAAAGAACAATACCGTATCAACCGCAGAACCGATGAGTGTCGACAGTAAAGGGGCACGCCACCAATCCTGATTTCTCAGCCTGTCAAAAATCCCGATATCAATTAGCTGGGCAATGAGAAATGCACTGCCTGAAGCAATGGCAATTCGTGGACTTGCAAGCCAGACAGAAAGCCCTAGCGCAATGATGAATCCGACCGCAACAACACGTCGAGCCGCTAATTTGCCGAATCGGCGATTGGTCAGATCATTTACCAAAAACGCAAAGGGATAGGTGAAAGCACCCCAAGTCAGTATTTCACCAAGGCCGAAAGGCTGAAACGGATACTGAACAAGGATATTTGATACAACCACAACAAAAGTCATGGCGATAACGAAAGGCAATAAGATTTTCATTTTGATACCCATTTTTTTATGCTGGGAGATGGCACCAGCGGAAACAGCTCAACTTGTGGTGAGCCGAAAAACAAGACCCCACCAAGCAGCGAGGTCTTCTGAATTTTCTAATTCAAATCTGCATTTGCCGATTAGGCCGCAGCAGCTTCAGCAGTTTTCTTGGCAATTTGACGCTTCAACAAACGTGCTTTCATTGAAAGCTCATCTGTTTTTGCTTTTGTCAAAAATGCATCAAGACCGCCACGATGTTCAACAGTGCGAAGCGCAGAAGTTGAAATTCTCAAACGAACGCGCTGGTTCAACACTTCACTCATCAATGTGACATGCACAAGATTTGGAAGAAAACGACGGCGACTACGATTGTTTGCGTGGCTGACATTGTTGCCATACATGACGGATTTACCGGTCAATTCACAAGTTCTGGACATTACTATGCATCCTTCAAATAATTCGGGTTTTCCCTACTGACCATCAATAAATATTGGACCAGAAAAACCACAACATCCAAGTTTTCCGCCCAGCTTGTAATCGGCCGAACGCCTGAATTGACGTAAGTCTCGGGAAAAGTTGGGCTGTCTATAGTCGTCAACGACAAAATCGTCAAGGCAAGATTCGCCATTTACAGACCCAAAGGCTCATTATACGCCGAATTGCCTCTCAACCAGTTATCTTTAATCCTAAACCAGCGTGATAAGCCATTTTTCGAACAAATACCCATGGTTCACAATAGGTTCAGGTTTTGCTTGTTATGTTATGCAAACGAAACAAACGATGGGGTTAGATCATGCTGAATTCAACATTCAAGAAAGCCGCGATTTTTGCTGGCAAAGGCGCGGCCATATTATTTCTTGGAGCATCAATAACCCTTTCAACCCCACAAATAACCACTGCAGATACAAAAGGTCATCAGACCGTCTTTAACGTCAAATTTGGCGGAATTTCCGTTGGTAAAATGACCTTTGGCCTGTCAGTCGATGGCAAGGACTACAAATTTATCGGCAATGGAAAAACCGAAGGGCTGGCCGATTGGTTCGCTTCGGGAAAAGCCAATATCCAAAGCACCGGAAAATTGGATGGGGATCAACTGATCGCTGGCAACCATTATTTGTCGGTTACAGAAAAGAAAAAAGTTGCTGTATTAAAGATGGCCTTCAAAAATGGAGAAGTTGAGAGTGTTTTTCTAAAACCGGACAAGCGCAAGGTAAAAACCGAGCCGAAATATGCAGTCATTACACCTGATCAACTCAAAAACGTGGTGGACCCCGCAAGCACACTGATCGTTCCGGTGGATATTGCGAAAGCAAAAGACCCCAACTCTGTCTGCGGCAGAACCTTCAAGGTGTATGACGGCGACACCCGATTTGACATGGCCATGAGCTACAAGAGAAACGCCAAAATCTCCACCAAGGGTTATGACGGGTTCACTTATGTCTGCAAATTGAAATATGTGCCTGTTGCGGGCCATAAGCGTAACCACAAAAATACGAAACGAATGGCTGAGAATAATGATATGGAAATCTGGTTGGCTCCCGTTGATGGCGGCAACGAAACCCAGAGCATTTTTACCGCGATTCGAATTGTTGTTCCAACCTGGCTCGGCACTTTTTCGGCAGAGCCGATCTATTTCGGCCCGGCGAAGTCATAATCGGCCTTAGGGTCAGGACCAATATGAATGATCAACAGGCATTGGTGATAAAACCTTCAATGCCTATTTTTTATGGTCATATGGCCAAAGTCAAACTATATGAAGCGCAAAGCGCTTCTTAAGCGTCATGTCCAAACCTATTTACTGGTCCAATTCCCATGTCCGCAATACAGCCCATCAACCCTACCGCCAGCGGACGCGGCGTCACCGCTGTGTTGGGGCCAACAAACACCGGTAAAACCCATTTGGCGATCGAGCGCATGGCCGCTCACTCCTCCGGCCTGATCGGGCTTCCGCTGAGACTTTTGGCACGCGAAGTCTACCAGCGCCTATGCGCAAAGGTTGGCGTCGCCAATGTCGCTCTGATTACCGGAGAAGAAAAAATCAATCCCAACAAAGCCCGCTATCAGGTTTGCACTGTTGAGGCGATGCCAAGTGAAACCAATGCGGCATTCGTGGCGATTGATGAAGTCCAGATCGCTGCGGACCTTGAACGAGGCCATATTTTTACAGACCGTTTGATGAATTTGCGCGGCCGGGAAGAAACCATGTTGCTGGGAGCGGCAACGATCGAGCAAACACTGCGCAGCCTATTGCCGGGTATTCATGTCATTACCCGCCCGCGCATGTCCATGCTGGAATATGCCGGATCAAAGAAGATCACGCGCATGTCTCCGCGCAGTGCAATCGTCGCTTTCTCGGCCAATGAGGTCTATGCAATCGCTGAACTGATCCGCCGTCAAAGAGGCGGCGCCGCTGTTGTCCTCGGTTCATTGAGCCCGCGAACCAGAAACGCTCAGGTAGCTCTGTATCAATCCGGGGAAGTGGATTTTCTGATTGCAACCGATGCAATTGGTATGGGCCTAAATCTGGACCTTGACCATGTGGCTTTCGCCCAGGATAAAAAATTCGATGGCTTCCAGCATCGCCGCTTGACGGCTGCTGAGATGGGACAGATTGCCGGACGCGCAGGTCGCCACACCCGCAACGGAACCTTTGGCGTTACCGGACAGGTTCTACCTTTGGAAGATGAACTGGTTGAGCAACTGGAAACCCATGTGTTCGCCCCTTCTAAAGTGTTGACTTGGCGCAATCGTGATCTTCAATTTTCCTCGCTGGAACGCCTCAAGGATTGTCTTGAAGTGCCATCAGCGAACCGATTATTGATGAAAGCACTGCCAGCCACCGACGTAATAGCCCTTGATACACTTTCCAGAGACCCTTGGGTAAAGAGTGTGGCAACGAGAGCTGACAATATCAAACTGCTCTGGGAGATTTGCTGCATTCCCGATTACAAAAAAATATCACCTGGCAATCATGCAGAATTGTTACAGATGATTTTTTCGCAAATTGTTCAGGACGGAACAATAAAAGAAGATTGGTTTGCCCGTCAAATCGAGTTGTCAGACCGCGTGGATGGCGATATTGATGCGCTTTCAGCAAGAATTGCCCAGATCAGAACCTGGACCTATCTGTCCCATCGCTCTGACTGGCTGGAAAATGCAGATTATTGGCAATCAAAAGCAAAAGAGACGGAAGACAAATTGTCGGATGCCTTGCACGAGGCCTTGACGAAACGATTTATTGATCGCAGGACAAGCCTGCTAATGAAGAGACTGCGGGAAAACACGCATATGGATGCAGAAATCAAGCCGAATGGCGACGTCATAGTAGAAGGTCATCATGTTGGTCAGTTGAACGGTTTCAGGTTCAAACCTGAATCGACCGGCGAAACACCGGAGGCAAAAGCTGCAAATGCTGCTGCCGCCAAGGCCCTTGCCAGCGAGATTGATCGCCGGGCTGGACGGTTGGCCGCCTCACCAAATACAGATTTTATTTTATCCAAAGATGGCCTGTTGCGCTGGCAGGGTGAACCTGTTGGTAAATTGGTAGCCGGAGAAGGAGCCTTGAAGCCGAGGGTTATTCTTCTGGCTGATGAGCAACTTTCCGGGGCACCACGCGATAGCGTCTCCCATCGTCTGGAACGCTGGATTTCAAATCATATCGCAGTCGTCTTGAAGCCCTTGGTTGAAATGTCTGGTGATCAGACCCTTGAAGGCATGGCACGGGGTGTCGGTTTTCGATTGGTTGAGGCCTATGGCAATATAGATCGCCGGGAAGCTGCTGAAGACATTCAGGGTTTGAGCCAGGACATGCGCGCGGGTCTGCGCCGTCACGGAGTGAGATTTGGCGCATACACTATTTTTGTGCCTGCACTTTTGAAGCCCGCTCCAGCGGAACTTTTGTGCCTGCTTTGGGGATTGAAGAACGACAAAATGGATGCGGAAGGCTTGAGTGAGGTTCCTGCGATCCTGGCTTCCGGCCGCACATCAACTGTATTTGATCTAGGATTTGAACCTGAAGCCTACCGCCTCTGCGGCTACAAGGTGTTAGGCCAAAAAGCCGTTCGTATCGATATTCTGGAACGACTTGCAGACTTGATTCGCCCAGCGGTTTTCTGGAAGCCACAAGGTGACAATGCTACCAAACCTGAAGGTGCCGTTGACGGACGAAACTTTTATGTGACCCCGGCAATGATGTCTATTCTCGGAGCAACCCATGAGGACATGGAGCTGATTCTGACAGGCCTCGGCTATCGTTCAGAAAGCCGACTGGAATCAGAAGTTAAACCCGAAATACCGGAAAAAGTAGTCGCGCCAAAAGAAGGTGTGTCGCCAGAAACCGAGACTGAGGTAAAGGTTGAAGCGGAAAAAGAAACAGCACCAGTCAGTGAGACACCCGCTAAAGCGGAAGAGATGGTTTCTGAAAAGTCCGAAACAATAGCAGACGACGAAGGGCCCAAGATGGTCCTTGTCTGGCGTCAGAGCGGCCCTAAGCCGAACAGACAGGCAAACAATCGCACCAACAACAAATCAGATGACAAATCGAAAAATCGTCAGGACCGCAAGCCTTTCAAAGGAAAGCCACGGGACAAAAGCCACGAGAAACGAAACTTCTCAGCCAAGAAGCCTGCGCCCGATAAAAAGATCGATCCTGATTCACCTTTCGCCAAATTAGCTGCCTTGAAAGAAAACCTGAAATCTGGCGACTGAACCATTACAGAAAAAACTGAACAAATCCGGATAGACAAATGGCTTTGGTTTGCGCGTCAAACCAAGACAAGGTCTTTGGCTCAGAAACTGGTCACCGGCGGGAATGTTCGGTTGAACCGGGATAAGATAAATTCCGCTGCCAAACTCATTTCCATCGGCGATACTCTCACTTTTTCTATAGGCGAAACGATCAAAGTATTGAAAGTAGTCGGTTGTGGTTCGCGCCGTGGGCCCTTCGCCGAAGCAAAACTCCTTTATGAGGACTTATCTCCGGAACAAATCAAAACGCCTTATTTGACCAATGCGCAAAAGGGAGCTCCCCAGCCGCACGGCAAACCTGATGGCCGCGAACGATTAAAAGCAAGAATCCTAAGTGGCAAAGAATAAAATCATCAAGCGCTTGTAGAATTCGCAAAATTTGTTCCCCAAAGCATCTTGGTATTATTTGTCCTATCAATCATATTGCCCGATATCGAACATTAAACGACAGTGACTTTTTTGCGCCTTGAAGCTTGCGAAAAATGCCTGTAGTGGTTCCTGCAAAATTTAAGGCCAATTGGGGTAAGAATGACCTATATCGTTGATGATAGCTGCATTAAATGCAAATACATGGATTGCGTGGAAGTGTGTCCGGTTGATTGCTTCTATGAAGGCGACAATATGCTCGTCATTCACCCGGATGAATGCATCGATTGCGGTGTTTGTGAACCCGAATGCCCGGCTGAAGCCATCAAGCCTGACACTGAGCCAGGCCTCGACAAATGGCTGAAGCTCAATGCTGAATATGCAGAAAAATGGCCCAATATCACTATCAAGCGAGAGTCACCTGCAGATGCAAAAGAGTTTGACGGTGTAAAAGATAAGTTTGAGAAATATTTCTCTCCTGAGCCTGGCCAGGGCGATTAAAACTAATACGTCCAGTTTAAAGAATTGAGTGACGCTCAAGCTTCGCGCTGCATTAAGCATGTTTGGCAAGATCCAGCTCATCTCAGATGACAGCAATACAATACGTTGATTTTTAGCGTTTTTTGTGTTATCCAATCACAACAGTCGAAATTCGTGCTTGTTTTATCCTTCTTGTTCAGCGAACCAATGTGTTCAAGGACGACAAAACGGCTTTCATAACAGGGCAGCTCATCTAATTTGCGATCAATTTTCTGGACCTTCTTTTTTATCAAGGTCCTGTACTCTTGTGCATTACTGACGCGAAAAAAGAGCACCTCAATTTCATAACGACTGAACGCATAAGGCCAGATTTTACGATTTGGCCCTTCAGATCGGTTGCGTTTTTGCCGATCTTTTTCCGTCCGCAGGTCAACTTGCGGACTTATGAGGGAGTATAGAAGAATATGGTAACGGCCACAAAAAAACCAACACAACGCCAAGGTTTCAAAATCAATGAGTTTGTTGTCTATCCAGCCCATGGCGTCGGACAGATCACTTCTATTGATGAGCAAGAAGTTGCAGGCCACAAACTTGAGCTATTTGTCATCGGCTTCCAGCAAGACAAGTTGATTCTTCGGGTTCCGGTCGGAAAAGTGACTTCAGCGGGTATGCGCAAATTGGCTGAGCCAGCCCTGGTTGAAAAATCCCTTAAAACGGTACAGGGACGCGCGCGCGTGAAACGCACAATGTGGAGTCGCCGCGCACAGGAATATGAAGCAAAGATCAATTCCGGCGATCTCATTCAGATTGCAGAAGTGGTTCGTGACCTGTTCCGGTCAGAAAACCAACCAGAACAGTCTTACAGTGAGCGGCAGCTTTATGAAGCAGCGCTGGACCGTATGGCCCGTGAGATTTCAGCCGTAAACAAGATTTCATCAACCGAAGCTGTTGTTTTAATTGAAAAGAATCTTGCAAAAGGCCCACGTCGCGGCGTAGCTCCAGTTGAAGAAGTCGCAGCGGACGACAGCGAAGAAAAAGCCGCTTAAGCTTTAAATCAAGAAAAATTGAAGAAAAATGAAAAGCCCGGAAACTATTCCGGGCTTTTTTGCGTTTACCTTGTAGGAGAAATTTATGTTGTTACAGCTGATTTAAAAATCAGTCCGTTAGCAATGTTGGAGGGTAGGCGAATGTCATATCAGGAATATCCAAATCAATTGATCATCAAAGCTGCCACAAAGGCGCCATATCTCGAAAGAAAAGAGGAAATGGATCTGGCCGTCAAATGGGCTGAAAACAAGGATCAGGATGCTCTCCACAAACTGACTCAAGCCCATATGCGATTGGTTATCTCCCTTGCTTTCAAATTTAAACGCTATGGTTTGCCAACAGCTGAACTGATTCAGGAGGGCCATATCGGATTGCTGGAAGCGGCAGCCCGATTTGAGCCGGAACGGGATATTCGTTTTTCCACCTATGCAACCTGGTGGATCAGAGCCTCGATGCAGGACTTCATCTTGCGCAATTGGTCTATCGTGCGCGGCGGAACAAGTTCAAACCAGAAATCACTCTTCTTCAATCTGCGCAAATTACGTGCTGAAATCGCCCGCAATGGATCAGCGACCAATAGCCAGGAAATGTATGCCCAGCTGTCACAAGCCTTGAAAGTATCTGTAAAAGACGTGGCAAATATGGATGCACGTTTCTCAGGGCCCGACTATTCTCTCAACGCTCCCGTTTCAGACGACAGTGATGGCAATGATCAGCGAATGGATTTTCTGGTGAGTGAAGATCCTCATCCTGAAGCCAATGTTACCAACATCATTGATGGTGAGCGTGAGAACGCATGGCTGGATCAAGCTTTCAACGTGTTGAATGATCGAGAAAAGCGCATCATCGATGCCAGACGCTTGACTGACAAAAAGGCAACCTTGGAAGAACTCGGCGAAGAACTTGGCATTTCAAAAGAAAGAGTACGTCAGATTGAGGCAAAAGCCCTTGAAAAAATGAAGACCACGCTTTTGGGTATCAATCCGGACTTTAAAAACTACGCCCAGCACTAGCCGTGAAATCGGCTCTGCGACAAAGCAATGATCTAAAACTCAATCAGAGACGATCTTAACCTTGCTTCCAACAGCAGGGATTTGTCCTGCAGTGAGTCCATTCAACACTTGGAAAGTGCGAAGGCCGTTGGAAACACCTTTCATTTTACCCGCAAGGGCTGCAAGGGTTTCACCTGATTGAACGGTGATGATGTCTATTTTCAAAGGCTGCATCGCTGCAATTTCCCTATCAGATAGTCTACGGAAGGTCCCTGCAACACTACGCGCTTGCGGTTCCAGCGTTATACTATTCAATGGGCCTGCTGTGATGAACCGATAGACCTGTCTGTCCACCTGAATGACCCGAACCACAAATCGCCAATTGCCACCCAGAGCCATGCCCCAGGCTGAAGGCAGTCCGTTCAATTGCTCTTCCTGAATGGAGGCTTCATCCAGGCCCTTTACCCATCCGCTTTTTAGATAATTTGTCAGGCTCATGCCCGATGGCAATACAGCGGCATCAAACCGCGTCGCAAGATCATCTGGGCTTGTAACGACGACTGCCGTTGCCTGATTTTCAATTTTTGACCCCTTGGGTGCCAAAAAGGTAATGCCTAGCCCAAGATGGGAAAACTGGTTGTCACGCACAAAGCCTTCTTCGGCGCTATCGCCATATAAAATACCGTCAATTCCGCGCAAATACCGCTCACGATCCGCTTCGCCTGTTCCCGGTCCGCCGAAAAACCGTGCATGACGCTTGGCAAGTTCTACCCTTTCGGGCGTTGCAGGATGGCTGGATAAAAATGCCAGATCTGCAAGTCGGCTATCACCGCCTGTTGTCAAATTACGATAAGCCTGCATGGTTTCCAGAAATCTTGGAGCGCCGTGGGCATCAAATCCGGCATTGCCAAGAATTCGGATGCCAATCGCATCAGCTTGCAATTCCTGATCTTTTGAAAAATCCGCAAGCTTCAATTGATTTGCCGCAAGTGCGACCCGTCCGGCAATATTCCCCTCACCCAGAACTTCTGTAACGACCTGTGAGCCCACATCCGTGGACGACTGTTTTTGGTTGCGCAATATCGCATGGTTCGACGCTACATGGGCCATTTCATGGGAAATGACTGCCGCAAGTTCAGATGTGTCATTTGCCAGAGCCAATAGACCGCGGGTCACATAAAGATATCCACCCGGAAGAGCAAAGGCGTTCACTTTGGGCGTGTTCAATATCGTGATTTTATAAATCTGCTGCTTGTCTTCAGAGGCGGCTACCAAGCGACCAGCAATGATAGCCAACAAGGCTTCAGCTTCCTTATTGCGATATTCGCCGCCATATTTGGCAAGAACAATAGGGTGCTCTTTTTGACCAATCTTGTTTTGGGCATCATCTGACCGGACAAAACTGCTGGAAAACGATTTTGGTTTGCCATCGTCAACAGCATCAGTCAGCGTACAAGCCTGCAAAAACCCCAAACCAAGCACAAACACGGTAAGTCCAGCCGTTTTACGAAACCGCATTGCGGTATTTTCTATCATTCTGGATGGACGATAAGTCAAAATAAGATACCATTTCCGGCGATAATAACAGTTAAAACGTAAGATAACTGTGAATGTGGCACAAAAAAGAGGTCGAGATTAAATCGGCCGACCAATTGAGGAATATTGAAGCTTGCTGCCGGATAACTCATTTTTATGATAGATATTTCGCAAATCAACGAAAATCCGATCTATCAGCAGCTTTTCCATTCGTTCGATATCAAGTGCCCTGAACTGGTCCCATTCAGTTAGAACAACCGCTGCATTAGCCCCAGTCATACAATCATAGGCATCTTTGCAAAAAGTCACATCTACAAGCAATGAGGCCGTCTCCTTCATTCCTTCAGGATCAAAAGCCCTGATAACTGCGCCAAGCTTTTGCAATTCGGGAATAATAACCAAACTTGCTGATTCGCGCATATCGTCAGTATTGGGTTTGAAAGTTAGACCAAGAATAGCAATGGTCTTGCCCTTTACCGAACCGTCACAGGCGTTGACGATCCGAGTAACCATTGATTTTTTGCGCTTTTCATTGGATTCAACAACCGTGTCCACAATAGTTACAGGCGTCCCATAGTCCTTAGCTGTTTTTGAAAGAGCCAAAGTATCCTTGGGAAAGCAGGATCCCCCATAACCAGGACCTGCATGAAGAAATTTCGACCCTATCCGGTTATCCAGTCCAATACCTTTGGCAACTTGCTGGACATCTGCCCCAACCGCATCACACAAATCTGAGATTTCATTGATGAAGCCAATCTTGATCGCCAAAAAGGCATTGGCTGCATATTTGATCAACTCAGCCGTGCGCCGCTCAGTAACAATCAGGGGCGTTTCATTTAGATATAGCGGGCGATAGAGCATCTTCAGCGCATTGGCAGCCCGCTCACTTCCAGTTCCCACAACAATCCTGTCGGGTCTCTTGAAATCGCTGATCGCAGCACCCTCACGCAGGAATTCAGGGTTGGACGCCACGTCAAAATCAGCCTTCGGCGCAAGCTTGCGAATAATCGCTTCCACTTCATCACCCGTACCAACCGGCACCGTCGATTTTGTGACGATAACCGTGTAATCTTTTAACAAAGGGGCCAGCTCTTCAGCGACCGCATAAACATACTGCAAATCCGCATGGCCGCTCCCTCGCCTAGTCGGCGTTCCAACAGCAATGAAAATCACATCGGCGGCTGACACGGCATTTTTGATATCGGTGGAAAATACTAGGCGACCAGCTTCAGTATTTTTTTCAACCAGTTCATCCAGCCCGGGCTCAAAAATCGGAATAATGCCATTATTAAGCGCTTCGATCTTTTCCGAATTATTATCGATACAAACGACATCATGTCCGAAATCAGCAAAACATGCTCCTGATACCAGGCCGACATATCCTGTTCCAATCATCGCTACGCGCATCGCTTACTCCAAAAAATTTTCAGCTGGCAC
>JBAUHS010000157.1:0-4927 GCA_049680405.1 Salaquimonas sp.
TGAGCGAGGCAAAAGCAGGATTGACCGGAAAAGTAACGATCTCATCAGCAAGGGCGATTTCATCATTATTGAGGCCCCAACGCTCGCGCCCAAACAAAATGCCCGATTTCTGATCCGCTTTAAATCGTCGCCGAAGATCAAGCGCCGCTTCTTCTGGCCCGCGCACAACTTTGATCATATCACGCGGCCGAGCGGTTGTTGCCAGCAGAAAATTCAAATCTGAAACGGCTTCCTCTACAGTCTCATATATTTTGGCAGCCTCGACCACATGCAATGCTCCCGCCGCCGCTTTGGTTGCATATTCGCTCGGCCATCCATCCCTCGGCTTGACCAAACGCAGCTCATGCAAACCAAAATTGGCCATAGCTCTTGCAACCATTCCAATATTTTGGCCCAATTGCGGCTCACACAATATGATTGCGGGGCCCTCAGTGATTAATGTTTTGTTTTTTAAATCCGTACCTGACATCTTTGCTCTCTATTGTCTTAATCCACCTTCCACTGCCACAACCATTCTAAAAGCGAAAGTTGAATTTCAGTTTCAGCCGGGTTCGTGACAAATTGCGGAAATAACGCCACCATTAACAGAACATAGCCCAAGGTATGCTTTGCACTGACGCGGAGTTTTGCTAAGACAAGCTAGAAAAGCGCATCATTATTCGCGCCAATACAATAGCCTTTAAGGAAAATTAGACACATGGCAAAAATCAAGGTCGCAAACCCGGTCGTAGAATTAGACGGTGATGAGATGACCCGCATCATCTGGCAATTCATCAAAGACAAGCTGATACATCCCTATCTCGATATTGATTTGGAATATTATGATCTCAGCATCGAGAAGCGTGATGAGACCGATGATCAGATCACGATTGATTCTGCCAATGCGATTAAAAAACACGGTGTTGGCGTAAAATGCGCAACCATTACGCCAGATGAAGCTCGTGTAGAAGAATTCGGCTTGAAACAGATGTGGCGCTCGCCGAACGGAACCATCCGAAACATTTTGGGTGGCGTCATTTTCCGCGAACCAATCATCATGAAAAACGTGCCTCGTCTTGTTCCTGGCTGGACAAAGCCAATCATTGTTGGCCGCCATGCCTATGGAGACCAATATCGCGCTACAGATTTCAAATTTCCCGGGAAAGGCAAATTGTCCATGAAATTTGTGGGCGAAGACGGCGAAGTGATCGAGCGCGAAGTGTTTGATGCGCCGGCGGCAGGTATTGCGCTTGGTATGTATAATCTCGACGAGTCGATTGAAGACTTTGCCCGCGCCTCCCTGAACTATGCTTTAATGCGCAAAGTGCCATGCTATCTTTCAACCAAGAATACTATTTTGAAAGTTTATGACGGGCGCTTCAAAGACATCTTTCAGGAAGTTTTCGAAAAAGAGTTTGAAGACCAGTATAAAGAGCTTGGCATCTGGTATGAGCACCGCCTCATCGATGACATGGTTGCAGCAGCGCTGAAATGGTCCGGCGGATATGTTTGGGCCTGTAAAAACTATGACGGGGATGTGCAGTCAGATATCGTTGCCCAGGGCTTCGGCTCCCTCGGTCTGATGACGTCTGTATTGATGTCGCCGGACGGAAGGACGGTTGAAGCTGAAGCCGCCCACGGAACCGTTACGCGCCACTATCGCCAGCACCAGAAAGGCGAGCAGACTTCAACCAACTCAATCGCTTCGATCTTTGCCTGGACAAGAGGCCTGGCGCACCGCGCTAAACTGGATGACAATGAGGCACTGGCCAAATTTGCTGATACACTTGAATCGGTCTGCATCCAATGCGTTGAAGACGGCTTTATGACAAAAGATCTGGCCTTGCTGATCGGCCCCGATCAGCCTTGGCTTTCCACCATTGGCTTCCTCGACAAGATCGATGAGAATCTGCAAAAAGCCATGAACTGACACACCAAAAACAAACAAGAAAAAGCGGGCTGGAGTTTCCTCTAGCCCGCTTTTTTATGTCTTTACCTGATACTAAGCCGAAAGAATTTCTTCAATAGCCGCGATCGCATCAGCAGCATTTGCACCATCTGGACCTCCAGCCTGGGCCATATCCGCTCTGCCGCCTCCGCCCTTGCCGCCAACTGCCTGGGAGCCCGCGCGAACAAGATCAACCGCGCTATATTTATCTGTCAAATCAGCGGTTACGCCAACCACCACAGCAGCCTTCTTGTCTTCCGAAACGCTAATCATCGCTACAATGCCTGAGCCCAAACGGTTTTTGGCTTCATCCACCAAACCCTTGAGGTCTCTGGCTTCAATACCTTCAACAATCTGACCAAGAAATTTGATGTCACCAATGGATTTCGGCTCAACAGGCTTACCAGCGGCACCCCCGCCCAAAGCGAGCTTCTTTTTAGCTTCGCTAAGCTCCTTTTCAAGGCGCTTACGCTCTTCAACCAAGGCCTGAACACGGCTGACAGTGTTTTGCGGTGAAACTTTCAGCAACTCGGCGATATCATTGACCCGGCTTTCCTGTTCTTCAAGATAAGCCAGCGCGTCCTGTCCAGTGAGCGCTTCAATGCGGCGTACGCCTGATGCAACAGCGCTTTCGCCCAGCAATTTGATAACACCAATTTCGCCGGTATTTTTGACATGGGTTCCGCCGCATAATTCCAGCGAATAGGTTTTGCCAGCTTTGTCCCCTTTGGTTGCTGTTCCCATGGAAACCACGCGCACTTCATCACCATATTTTTCACCAAACAGCGCCATTGCTCCAGCCTCAATGGCATCATCAACGGCCATCAAACGCGTGGAAACCGGAGCAGATTGCTGAACAATCTCATTGGCCATCGCCTCAGCTATTGCCATATCTTCAGCAGGAATTGGTTTTTGGTGGGAAAAATCAAACCGCAATCGATTGGGAGCCACAAGCGAACCTTTTTGAGCCACGTGATCACCCAGAACATGACGCAAAGCCTCATGTATCAAATGGGTAGCCGAGTGATTGCGGCGAAGGCCCGAGCGGCCCTCATGGTCTACAATCAATTCAAGCGCCATATTGGTCTTGATTTCACCCTTGGTGACTTTGCACTGATGAACGAAAAGCCCCTCGCCGCGCTTTTTCGTATCAAGCACTTCCAGCGCGCCACCTTCAAATTTGATAATGCCCCTGTCACCCTGCTGGCCACCAGATTCGCCATAAAAGGGAGTTTGGTTCACTACCAAAGAAATTTCACTTCCTGCAGAGGCAGCACTAATGCTCTTGCCATCCAGCACAATAGCCAGAGCAACAGCCTCGGCTTTCTCTGTCTCATAACCAAGAAACTCTGTTGCCCCATGGGTATCGCGAAGTTCAAACCAGATGCGGTCATCGGCGGCATCGCCAGAGCCAGCCCATGAGGCCCGGGCCTCAGCCTTTTGCTGTTCCATAGCCTTTTTGAAGCCTTCCGTATCGACATCAATATCACGGCGGCGAAGCGCATCCTGCGTCAAATCAAGCGGAAAGCCATAAGTATCATAAAGCTTGAAAGCTGTCTCACCATCGAGACTATCTCCGGCTCCCATACCTTCCGTAGCATCACCCAATAGGGAAAGACCGCGCTCCAACGTCTTGCGAAAACGGGTCTCTTCCAACTCAAGGGTTTCAGTGATCAGCGACTTAGCCCGAACAAGTTCAGGATAAGCTCCGCCCATCTCATTGATCAAAGTGGGCACCAGACGATAAATCAGCGGCTCTTTTGCGCCTAACAGATTTCCGTGGCGCATGGCTCGGCGCATGATACGCCGCAGCACATAGCCACGCCCTTCATTGGCCGGTAAAACACCATCTGCTATTAAAAAGGAGGCCGCCCGAAGATGATCAGCGATTACACGGTGGCTTGGCTTGAAATCACCTTCAGCCTTCACACCTGTTGCCTCCTCACTAGCTGCAATCAAGGACTTGAACAAATCGATATCATAATTGTCATGAACGCCCTGCAGTACTGCAGATATCCGCTCAAGCCCCATGCCCGTGTCGATTGACGGTTTGGGCAGGGCAACACGTTCTTCCAGCGTAACTTGTTCAAATTGCATGAAAACAAGATTCCAGATCTCAACAAACCGGTCTCCGTCCTCATTCGGGCTTCCTGGAGGGCCACCCCAAATATGATCGCCGTGATCATAGAAAATCTCTGAACACGGACCGCACGGCCCCGTGTCACCCATCGCCCAAAAATTGTCGCTGGTGGCAATCCGGATAATCTTGTCATCGCTCAATCCGGCGATTTTCTTCCAAAGATCATAGGCTTCATCATCCGTATGATAGACAGTAACAAGAAGTTTTTCTTTGGCGAGGCCAAGGTCCTTGGTCAAAAGGTTCCAGGCGAACCTGATTGCATCTTCCTTGAAATAATCACCAAAAGAAAAGTTACCCAGCATTTCAAAAAATGTGTGATGGCGCGCAGTAAAGCCCACATTATCCAGATCGTTATGCTTGCCGCCGGCCCGTACGCATTTTTGCGACGTTGCAGCTCTGGAATAATCGCGTCTTTCCAGACCGGTGAAAACATTCTTGAACTGCACCATTCCTGCCGCAGTGAACATCAAGGTCGGATCATTATGCGGAACGAGAGAACTTGATGGCACTATTTGATGGCCATTGGACCCAAAATATTCCAGGAATGATTTTCTAAGTTCGTTTACGCCGAGCATTATTTACCGCCAATTTTTGCAAAAATTTTCTGGAACACGAAAAGGATTTTCTGTTGTGATATCCGCTGTGTTTTAACCGAGCGACTTTATCCTGTCCACATAGTGTTTTGCCGGAAACCATCGGTTGTCAAATTGTCGCTGCTGAATACCGGCTCGGGCATTGTTTCCATCTCAAGACATTAGGTCTGTTCTCAATTGAGAGGTCAGATCCTAAGCGGCACAAACAAAAAACAAATCAAAATGTAAAACATGTCCAGTTCTCCACCTAAGGTGGAGGTATAATGT
>JBAUHS010000158.1:0-2113 GCA_049680405.1 Salaquimonas sp.
CCATGATACCCACCCGTCAGCGTCAAATGTAAACGCATTAGAAACAAGCGTTACATGCCCATCAGGGTCGTATAGTGTATTAAGGGATCTGGTTTGCCACGCGCCGGAAGTAAAAGTACCGCCACCTGATCCTGACGATTTCAAATCATAAATTACCGCATCAGGAATGCCGGAAAGGTTTGGGGAAAGCGCTGTAATCGCGGCCTTGATATTAGCAGGAGTAACAATAGTTGCGGTTGTGCCAGTTCCAGCTTCCCAAGTCGCCTCAGCTTGTTCTGTGCTGATCGCAGAAACAGTTGAAGAAAGAGCGGTTACAGTCGCTTGGGAAGGTACGCTTAAATTGGTTCTAGCGCCTGCGGCTGTTGCGGACCCGGTGCCTCCACTTGAGACCGGAAGCGTAGCCCCGCCACTTGAAATGGCAGGAGAAATATCATCATCAGTGTAAAGCGGCACATCGGCACTTGTCTTTGCAACAACTTTGTATTTCTGACCAGAAGCGACATAAAACGCCGCAATCCTACCAGCTGCATCAGCTACAATTGGCTGCGTTGCCGGACTTGAAAGGGCATCGTCAAGAAAAGTGCTGGCATCTGTTGTCGTTCCAGCATCATATATGTATAGTTTTGCGCCGGACAGCGCTTTGCCGTTTTTGTCCTCGATTTGATAACCAGGTGGAAAAAGCTGCGAACTCATATTAAATTCTCCAAGAGAAAACGGCTTTACGAAAACAAAAATCGTAAAGCCGAAGTAGATATTGAGATTTTGGATTTGCACCCGTCACAATGGCGGGAAATAGGGATTAGAAGCGCGACCAAAACCGCACCATTAGCGTTTGCCTTTTATTCCATGCCTATTTGGTGGGTTGCTTTATTGTTGTCCTGCTATGGCGTTATCAGAACCGCCCGATAATTCCTCAGCTAAACGAACAGCATTTAGCGCACCATCACTTTCTTTTGAAAGCATGGTAGCGAGAACTGCGGATCTATTTCTCAGCAATGATTTTGCTGATGGGGTTGGATTAAGTGCATATAGCAACTTAGCTTTTGAATATTGTGAGACAAATTTAACTTTAGCTGGTTGCGCCATCACTTTTGACATTATTGCCCCGCCCGTTAATGCAGTCGTTAAAGCGACTGGCTCAAGATACACAAAAGGAGCAGCAGCAGCCGTTGCTATCATAGCACCACTTCCTGATGGATTGGCAAACTCTTTCATGGAATCGAACCGCTTAGAAATAATAGCAATATCATCAAGATTGGAAATAAGTTCGCGCTTTTGTGTTGACCCAAACAGGATGCGCTTGCCTTGCGATGACATTTTACCCCATTCAGTCAAAAATCTTGCAGGAGAAAAATCACCCGTTTTAACATCCCTTCCCATATCCTTTAATACTGAGGCAGAAACATCATCCCAAGTTTGTGGGTCTACAGCAGACCTTGCCTTTGCCAGTTGTTTCACTCCAGCGGATCGACCAGAACTCGCCAAATCTCTCATTTTAAAAATCAAAGACTCATCTTTTTGAACATTAACGATTTTATTCAATTGATCTCGTTTTGAAGCTACCCTAGCTGCATATTTGTTCGCCGCGTTGAAGGCTGATAGGGCTTTTGTACCGCCCGCAGCTTCAACAGATTTGGCAAGGTCGTCAGAGAGTGATCCATAAATTCTTTTTAGCTCTCCTTGGGAAATAGAAGATGAGTTCAGGTCTGGCTTTTTCATCATTTCGCCAACACGAGTTCGCAAACCTTTTATGCCAGAGTACGAAAGTCCCTCTCTAGTCACAGCCTCCTCTATAAAATCAACAGCCTTACTTTTAGGCAATCCTGAGGCGGCCGCTTCACTGGAAATTTTATTGGCAAGTCGAATAGTATTGGGAAGGTCCGTTTTAACAGTATTATCGACCAATTTGTCTACTATGTCGTATTTTGCGGATACTTTAGATGGCAAAGTCTCTGTTGCAGTCTTTGTGATGTTATCTCTTAATCCAGCGCCCGCAGCCCCAATATTTGCTTGACCATACGATTCTTGAACACCTCGCATAGCATCATCAATCTGATTGATTGATTGACCGCTAGATTTACGCAACGAATTTCCAACCAAAGGCAAATCAGAA
>JBAUHS010000159.1:0-18391 GCA_049680405.1 Salaquimonas sp.
AGGTGAGGCAGCAGCGGAGCGTTAAGCCGAGAGGGTTCAACTCCCAGGGGGCTTAACTTGAGGGTCGGGCTGGACGGTGTACTGAAGAGCTTCCCGATACCAAAAATCTTCGCGCAGGGCAGCTTCGGGCTGTACACATGCCCAGGAAAAAGGCGGAAGCTGTCCTGTGTTTGCAGAGCAATTTTCCCGAAGGGAAAAATGCGGAAGGCGCTACAGGCGATTTTCAGAATGAAAAACGCCGAGTTCGCTGAAATGCGTCTACTGTGTCAGATGTGGACCGTTCTTTCTCATACCACTGGTGTTTTGCATCGAGTGAACGGATAGGCTTGTCCGCTCTCGGCATCTTGCTATGCAAGGGCAACTCGTCGTCGCACCGCTTTGCGGTGCTTGACTGTTTGCTCAACGGCGTCGCTACGCTTGTCTTGCCTGCCGCGCTTCGACGGCGCTTGCTTCGCTTCGCTTGTCTTGATCGAGTGAATGGATGACTAACCGTGAGATTGTACGGGAATGGCTTTTAGAACAAAAAAAGAACAAAATACTTGACATGTCCCCGAAACGGACTCTAAGGTTGCATACCCACCGATTTACCCGCAGTCGATATTGCGGGCCGAATGGCAATGCAATTTTCAGCTCAATCCTCTTGGCTGGCGGCTTTGCCTTTGTAAGGCGGGGATTGAGTTATGGTATCACGCGTGCGGACGGTTGCCTTTCAGGGCATTGATGCGGTTCCGGTGGATGTGCAGGTCATGATTGCGCCGGGCACTGTTGGAATGGCGATCGTCGGCCTTCCGGACAAGGCCGTTGCCGAAAGCCGCGAGCGGGTGCGGGCCGCCCTTCATGCCTCCGGTCTGGCACTGCCGCCCAAGCGGGTGACGATCAATCTTGCGCCTGCCGATTTGCCCAAGGAAGGCAGCCATTTCGATCTGCCAATTGCCTTGGGCCTGATGGCCGCTTTGGGGGCTATTCCGTCAGACGCTCTGGACCAATATGTTGTCATGGGGGAATTGTCTCTTGATGGGACCTTGATGCCCGTTGCGGGCGTCTTACCGGCGGCCATTGCCGCCAATGCCTCGGATAAGGGCCTGATTTGTCCGGATTCCAGCGGCGCTGAGGCCGCTTGGGCAGATCCTGAAATGGACATTCTGGCGCCCAAAAGCCTGATTGCTCTCGCCAATCATTTCCGCGGGACTCAGGTTTTATCGAGGCCAAAACCGGCCATGCAAAAAGGCGTGGATAATCTGCCCGATATGGCAGATATTAAAGGCCAGGAAAGCGCCAAACGGGCTTTGGAAATTGCTGCCGCTGGCGGCCATAACATGCTGATGGTTGGGCCTCCGGGCTCCGGCAAATCCATGCTGGCGGCTCGCTTACCGGGTATTTTGCCCAATCTGTCGCCCAAGGAGTTGCTGGAAGTCTCGATGATCCAGTCGATCGCCGGGGCTCTATCGGGAGGTAAATTGTCGGATAGGCGTCCGTTTCGCGCACCGCATCATTCGGCCTCCATGGCGGCGATGGTCGGCGGCGGTTTAAAAGCCAAACCGGGTGAAGTATCCCTTTCGCACAATGGCATTTTGTTCTTGGATGAGTTGCCGGAGTTCACGCCGCAGGTTCTGGATTCACTGCGCCAACCGCTCGAAACGGGTGACACCTCTATTGTTCGTGCCAATTACCGGGTCACTTACCCCTCACGCTTCCAGCTGATTGCCGCCATGAATCCTTGCCGATGTGGCATGGCTGGCGAACCTGGCCACGCCTGCAAGCGAGGTGAAAGATGCGTAACCGATTATCAGGCCCGTTTGTCAGGCCCTTTTATGGACCGGATTGATCTGCGCATCGAAGTCCCGGCCATTTCTGCGGCGGATATGATCACCGTTAAAACCGGAGAAGCGTCCTTAGTGGTTGCGCAAAGAGTAGCCAGAGCGAGAGAAATGCAGGCCGAGCGTATTAAAGCGGTGTTGGCTGATCCTGAATTGGCAGCCCGGCTGAAATCGGCCAATGGCTTTACCAATGCAACGGCCACAGCCCCATTGGTCGAGATTATAGCGGCACCCGACAAGCCCGGGGAAAAACTGTTGCGTGAAGCGGCAGAAACCATGCGTTTTTCTGCCCGCGCCTATCACCGGATATTGAAAGTTGCCCGAACCATTGCCGATCTGGAGGGCGCAGAAACTGTTGGCCGCATTCATCTGGCTGAGGCAATTGCCTATCGAACGGTGAATAGCCGTCTCGCCATTGCAGCTTAAGGTTAGAAAGTGGTGATTTGTCCCCGCAGCAGCACTTGCGTTTACCATATTGCTCAAGAGAATCTTCAGCCTATTCAGATAGGATTTCGGCAAATGTAGTCTGCTGAAATCAGGATATTTGTCTGTGAATTTTCCCCTATCTGGAAACAGTCGCCCAAATGCAGAAGGCCAGGAAAATGGTCTTTCGTCAGATCATCGTGTCGGTGATGTTGGCTCAAAAAACGATTCCGCAGGCACGACAACAGATTTTCGTCGTCAAAAACGTAGCCGCATGCAGGTATTCCGGTACAATCTTCGAGATACCGTAAAGCCACTTAATTTGCTGCCAATAGCAATTTTAGCGGCCGGTACGATGTTTGCATTTTTATGTGAACCATCGAACTTGAATGCGGGCATTGTAACTTTGGTAACCGCCGCCTTATGCCTTCTGAGCGTTTATGTCAGTTTCCTATTGAACCAGAAAAATCAGCAATACAGCAGATCAAATCAGGATCGCTTTGAACAATTGGAAGACCGGGCCTGGGAGTTGCAAGAAAGCGAACAACGCTACCGGATTCTGGCTGAAGCCTTTGGTGACGTTCTGGTTTTACAAAACAGACATGGCGAAATTACCTATTTCAATCAGGCCTATTCCGACTTGTTAGCGGCAGCAAATCTGGCGCCTGCTTCCTCAAACAGATTGCCGCAGATTATTACCAAGCAACTGGCCAAGCAACTGGAAAGCCAGAAGGAGCAGGCGGGTAACAAGGAAATCAGAATTGGCGATGGATCAAAAGCCAGCTGGTTTCACTGGGAAAATGTATCGGTCCGTGATCACGATGATGGCGGTATGGGGACATTGTCCGTTGCAAGGGACATTACCAGTTTCAAAGTTTCCCAACAACTCGATGCGATTGCCCGCCAGAAGGCAGAGGAAACCAGTCGGGCAAAATCCAAGTTCCTTGCAATGGTCAGCCATGAAATGCGAACGCCTTTGAATGGCATCATCGGCATGTCGAAACTGCTGTCAGACACCAGGCTCAACCCGGCCCAACAGAACTATGCGGCCGCTTTGACTCACTCCAGCGAAAACCTGCTGGACCTCATCAACAGTATGTTGGACCTGACTATGATTGAGGCGGGGCGATTCGAGTTGAAAAAAGAAGAGTTCGATTTTTCCCAACTCATGAACAATGCGATGGAACTTCTTTCATCCCGGGCCTATGCGAAGGGTATAGATTGCGGCCTCTATATTGACCCGTCTGTTCCTTCAACAATTGAAGCCGATGCAGGTAGATTGCGCCAGATCATATTTAATCTGGTAGGTAATGCGATCAAGTTTACCCCTGAAGGCGGTGTAAAGGTTCATTGCAAGTTCAGGCCTGACGAACTGTTGATCGTGGATGTTATTGATAGCGGGCCCGGTCTGTCCAAGACTGACGCAGGCCGGATTTTTCAGGAATTTGAAAGGGTCGACGACAACACAACCAGAAATACCGACGGCGCTGGCCTTGGCCTGGCAATTTCCCAGGCACTGGTTTCAGAGCTTGGCGGTGCACTGAAGCTGGCTGCCACTAGTCCGACGGGTTCGATATTTCAATTTCAAATACCCGTGAGATCCATCCAGAGCGTCGAAGCGGAAAACGTTTCGAAACTCAATGATCAGTCATTCTTGATCCTTACAAAAAACCAGATGGAAGCTGAATGCCTTGCTGAAACTCTCAAGGCTCGTAAAGGACAGGTAAAGATTTTCTCTGAGGAAATCGCCTTGCTTGATACTCTCGATGAAGCTGGCAGTTCCGATGTAACAATTTTTTATGATCTGTCATCATTCGAAATGACTCCTGCCAAATTGGCAACATTCAAGCAGGCGCTTCACGATACCGCAAAGCTGATTTTGTTGACTTTGCCGGATTGCAAAGCCGATCTCGAAAAATATCAAAACATTATGGACGGTTGGCTAGTGCGGCCAGTTCGTGTTGAAAGCCTGCTGGCAGTTTTAAGAAATTCAGAATCAGAAGAAGCCGAGCCACATGTTTTGCCACAAAGCGATACGGCTCCAGACACCCGCGACAATACAAAAACAATGGCCGCTAAAGGCTGCGTATTACTGGCCGAAGACAATGAGATAAACGCACTCTTGGTCTCCGCAGCATTGCAGCGAAACGGTATCAGGGTTGTAAGATCGTCCACCGGAAAATCTGCAATCGAGACGTTCCAAGAGAATCTTAATGCTGCAGATGCCGCGTCCTATGATCTGATCCTGATGGATATGCATATGCCGGTCATGGATGGACCTGAAGCAATTCTCGGCATTAGACAGATAGAAGCAGTCAACCAATTACCAGGCATCCCGATCTATGCGCTGACAGCTGACGAACAAATCGAGACCCGCGAACGGGCAATTGCTGCCGGTGCAAATGGATATCTCGTAAAGCCAATTGATCCTGATGAATTATGCCAGTTGGTAGGTCGGCATCTGCAAGACGAGGCTGATCATCAATCGAAAGCAGGTTGAATTTATCTCCGCGATACCGTCTATATGCCGGTAAATCGATTGAGTAAGGCGCAACATATTTTATGGAAAAAACGACAAACATCGCTCTAGGCGATCAATCGGTCTTGGGTTCACTGGGCGATTTCGTCGTGAAGATTGCCGACTGCCCTGAGGAGATTGCCGCTGCCCAGTCTCTTCGCCATCAGGTGTTTTTCAAAGATACCCAAAATCCTGCATGTTCTGGAGAGGCGGCGCGGGATGAAGATTTTTTCGATCAGTTTTGCGACCACCTGATCGTCGTTGAGAGTAGTGGTAAGCCAGCTAATGTGATTGCCACTTATCGCTTGATGGGCCAGGAGCAGATGATGCGCGCGGGAAGATTTTATTCCCAAACCGAATTTGATGTGAATGCGTTAATTGACCGGCACAAGGGTCTGCGTTTTCTGGAACTCGGGCGATCCTGCGTTAAGCCGGAATACCGTACCAAAAGAACGATAGAATTGTTGTGGCATGGCAGTTGGGCTTATGTGCGAAAGCATCAATATGATGTCATGTTTGGCTGTGCCTCATTTGCCGGAAAGCAAGTGGAACAGCATCGCGATGGTTTGAGTTTTCTTTTCGCATCCGCAAAGCCGGATCCGAATTGGGATGTCAAAGCCTTGGGCGATGCGATAGATTTGGAAGGCCTTTGCCTCGATCAGAATGGGGTAAATCTGAAAGCGGGCCTTAGAAGTCTCCCGCCCCTCGTGAAAGGCTATTTGCGGCTAGGTGCCATGTTTGCAACGCAGGCTGTAATTGATCATGATTTTGATACGATTGATGTTCTGGTGCTGTTACCGGTTTCCCGGCTCAATCCGCGCTATGTGAATTACTATGGTGAGAACGCCGAACGCCACGGGGTATAAACAGCTTCGCGTTCAATGATGCTCGATGCATGAACTCCACGCTCGTGCTATTTCTAACCTGTGGACCAATACAGTTAGCATGCTCTTGCGCTGGGAAGCGACTTGCAAAATACCGGACAAAATGGCTTCTATCGTTCCAATTCGCCTGTTTGTGATCCTGTAAGGACCAGAATGCTCGACAAATCTTCAAAACCTTCCAATGGACATGATCAGTTAACACCTGATCAATCGGCGAGTGATGCCACCTCTCCTGGCAAAGTCACGCCGATGATGGAGCAGTATGTCGAGATTAAAGCGGCCAATCCGGGCTCTTTATTGTTTTATCGGATGGGCGATTTTTATGAACTTTTTTTCCACGATGCGGAAGAAGCATCAAAGGCCCTTGGCATAACACTCACAAAACGCGGTAAACATTTGGGTGAAGATATCCCTATGTGCGGTGTGCCGTTTCATGCCGCCGAGGACTATTTGCAAAAATTGATTTCCCTTGGTTATCGCGTGGCTGTTTGCGAGCAGATGGAAGACCCGGCGGAAGCCAAAAAGCGGGGATCAAAATCCGTTGTTAGGCGCGATGTGGTTCGTCTGGTGACACCGGGTACCATTACCGAAGAAAAACTGCTGGAGCCGGGCCGCGCCAATCACCTTGCTGCGCTTTCCCGCATTCGCCTGTCAGAAGAAAAGACAGAACTGGCGATTTCCTGGATTGATCTTTCAACGGGTGATTTTTTTGTAACTTCTACTACGCCGTCAGACCTATCGGCGGATCTTGCTCGCATTGACCCAAGTGAGATTGTTCACCCGGACAGTCTAAACGACGATGATTTGTTACGGCAAATTTTGATCCAGTCTGGAGCTGCTCTTTCACCGCAACCTGCTCACGTCTTTGACAGTCAAAGCGCTTCAGAGCGTATGCTTCGTTATTTCGAAGTGAAATCCCTGGACGGATTTGGAAGTTTCAGCCGCGTTGAAATTTCCGCTTGCGGTGCCATGCTTGGCTATGTCGAGCGCACCCAAATTGGTGAAAGACCAGCGCTGTCAAAGCCGGTTCGTCAGTTAAATGCCAACGTGATGTTCATCGATAGTGCCACGCGGACCAATCTGGAACTGGTCCGAACCTTGTCCGGCCAACGTCGTGGCAGTTTGCTGTCTGCAATTGATTTGACTGTGACCGGGGGCGGTTCCCGCCTGCTGGCCGAGCGAATGATGAACCCGCTCAACATGCCTGAGGAAATCAGCACTAGACTCGATTCCATCAGCTATTTCATGGACAATGTCAGCCTTGCAGAGATACTGAAATCCCATTTGAAAACCTGCCCTGATATTCCCCGTTCTCTATCTCGCTTGGCGCTTAACAGAGGTGGTCCGCGCGATCTGGGCGCTATTGTAGCAGGCCTTAAAGCAGCTACAAACATATTGGAATGTTTCAATGAACAAATTTCAATTGGAGGTTTACCCCAAGAAATTCAAACCAGCCTGAAATCAATTTTTGAGTTCGATCAGGCGCTTCCCGATGAGTTGGAAAAAACTCTTGCCTACGAACTGCCACTGCTTAAGCGTGATGGCGGGTTTGTAAGGGTTGGTGCAAACAATGAAATCGATGAGCTTCGGGGCCTGCGCGATCAGTCCCGAAAAATCATTGCCGAACTGCAGCTCAAATATACAGAACAATCCGGCGTGAAGTCGCTGAAGATCCGCCATAACAATGTGTTGGGCTATTTCATTGAGGTAACGGCTCAAAATGCTGCCGCTCTTCAAACAGATGAAATGAAGGGTGAGTTCATTCATCGTCAGACAATGGCTAATGCTATGCGTTTCACAACGCCGGAACTTGCGGACCTTGAAACCAAGATTGCCAATGCCGCAGGAAGGATATTGGAGCTTGAGTTCGAGATTTTTGATCAACTGGTTGCCAGCGTACTGGTTCATGCGGAATCCTTGCAGAAAGTGGCGAAAGCGATCAGCGTTCTTGATGTCGCTTCCGCTTTAGCGAGACTGGCACAAAACCAGAATTACTGCCGTCCGGAGGTCACCCAGGATATTGCCTTTCAGATTGAGGGAGGGCGGCATCCGGTAGTCGAGCAGATGTTGCGCGTGGATGGCGGCAAAAGCTTCATCGCAAATGATTGTGAAATCGGCGAGCCGCAAGGTGCGGACAAGGGAAATATCTGGTTGCTCACCGGACCCAATATGGGCGGTAAATCGACATTTCTTCGGCAAAATGCACTCATCGCCATCATGGCGCAGATGGGCTCCTATGTTCCGGCGACAAGCGCGAAAATAGGCATGGTCGATCGATTGTTCAGCCGTGTCGGCGCGGCGGATGATCTGGCCCGTGGTCGCTCAACCTTTATGGTGGAGATGGTAGAGACCGCAGCCATTCTCAATCAGGCCGGTCCCAATTCAATGGTAATCCTGGATGAGATAGGTCGCGGAACAGCTACATTTGACGGTCTGTCTATCGCCTGGGCCGCCATAGAGCATCTTCATGAGGTCAATCAATGCCGCACATTGTTTGCCACCCATTTCCATGAATTGACTGCCTTGTCTTCAAAATTGGAACGCCTTTCAAATGTAACGCTCAAGGTAAAAGAGTGGAACGGCGAGGTGGTGTTCCTGCATGAGATCGTCAGCGGCGTTGCTGATCGCTCTTACGGTATTCAGGTTGCGCGATTGGCTGGCCTGCCCGATGCAGTGATTGCGAGAGCCAGAGATGTGCTGGACCAGCTGGAAAACACTGACCATGGAAAATCTGCTTCAGCTCTGGTAGATGAGCTTCCACTTTTCTCGGTCAAACAAAAGCCAACGCCAGTAACCTCGGCAAAAGATGAGCCGTTGCAAAAAGCGGTTGAAGCTTTGCTGCCGGATGAACTAACGCCGCGCGAAGCCATGGAGCAACTTTACGCCCTCAAAGCACTGCTGCGCGACAAATAGAACTGAAGCCTGTTCAAAGACTTTGTTGGGATAGCATCTCGGCCAGTGACACCTGTGGGCGCGGCCCGATATGTTGGATAACTTCCGCAGCAGCCATACCGCCAATCTTTGCACAGTCAACGAGCGAACGGCCATTGGTCAGACCGAACAAAAAACCTGCTGCATAAAGATCGCCGGCCCCGGTGCTGTCCACCAATGCATCGATTTCAAAAGCAGCAACGGAATGAGTTTCTTCGCGGGTCACTACAATGGATCCATGCTCACTTCTGGTTACTGCCGCCAATTCACAATCATTGCGAATGGCCTTGATAGCTTCATCCATGGAAGAGGTTTCATAAAGTGACTTTGCTTCGCTCTCATTGGCAAAGACAATATCAACAGTGCCCGAGCGCATCAGGTCCAAAAACTCATCACGGTAGCGGTCAACACAGAACGGGTCCGACAAGGTCATCGCCATTTTTCGACCATTTGCATGAGCGATTTCGGCCGCTTTGCGGATAGCGTCTTTTGCCATTGGTGGGTCCCATAGATAACCCTCAAAATAAGTAACCGCAGAGTTTGCTACAACTTCTTCATTAATATCTTCAGGTTTCAATTCCACGCAGGCACCAAGATAGGTGTTCATGGAGCGTTCGCCATCGGGAGTAACAAAGATCATTGACCGCGCCGTTGGCGGCTCGCCAGTCAACGGCTTGGTATCATAGTTCACCCCAATTGCCCGGATATCGTGGGTAAACACGCCGCCCAGATGGTCATTACTGACTTTACCAACATAGGCTGCTTTGCCGCCAAGGCTGGCTATACCTGCTGCGGTATTTCCCGCACTTCCGCCAGAAGTTTCAATCGCTGGTCCCATGACCGAGTACAAATGCTCGGCGCGCTCAGTATCAATTAAATTCATCGCGCCTTTTATGATGTTTTCCCTGGCGAGAAAATCATCCTGGGCATTGGCAATAATATCAACAATTGCGTTGCCAATGGTCAAAACGTCAAAACGGGTGATCATGAATAAAATCCGGAGTAAAATCTCTTTGGGCGGATTTCACATAAAGCCTGACGTATTGCAAGGGCCGCTGCAAACTTGTTTCCGCCCAAGTCTTGCAGTTTTGCCGGGCTCTTCTTATTTGAGTTCAAGATAAAATAACTGGATATCCAAGATGGTCATTGAATCTGCCCGCAAGGCAGCATCACAATTATTGAACCCACGCTTTAGAGGCGTTCTCCTTAAATCCATTGGCCTGACCATCCTGCTCTTTTTCGGTGCGTGGATCGGGCTCGAATATTTGTTTTCGACCTTTCTTGCACCGTTCCTTGGTGGCTGGCCCTGGGTTACCACAGCGATTTTATGGCTGTTAAGTGCCGGGCTGTTTGTGGGGGCCGGTTTTCTGTTGGCTCCAGTTACAGCGCTGTTTGTTGGCATATTCCTGGACGAGGCGGCTGAATATGTAGAACAGGCTCATTATCCTGCGGATGGTCCAGGCAAAGCCTTGCCGATTGGCCAATCTGTCTGGCTGACCGCGCGTTTTACTCTGCTAGTCATTTTCGCAAACCTGGCAGCTTTGCTTCTGGTTCTTCTCCCGGGGATCAATATTGCAATCTTCTTTCTGGTGAATGGATATCTGTTGGGCCGGGAATATTTCATGTTTGCTGCCATGCGTTTTCGCTCCGAGGAAGAAGCCGCCCATCTACGAAGCCAGTATTCAACTCAGATTCTATTGGCCGGCTTTGTCATTGCAGGTTTCATGTCCGTTCCGATTCTCAATCTTGCAACGCCGGTATTTGGCGCTGCTTTGATGGTACATTTGCATAAGGCTTTAAGCGGCGAGCGCCATTTGACGCTAATTGATGAGTCCTGACCCTACAGTCCGGGGAGCGGCTGCTCTTCAAAGGGTATGATGGTTGCGGGAATATCACAGCTCTTTTCTTTCGATTTGCAAATATCGGCTATGATGCAATGCTGGCATTCCGGCTTTCTCGCTTTGCAGGTATAGCGTCCATGCAGGATGAGCCAGTGATGGGCGTGGTAGAGATATTCCGGCGGAATGACCCGCTCTAATATGGCTTCTACCTCATCGGGGTTTTTACCGGGCGCAAGCCCAATCCGGTTGCCTATGCGAAGGATATGCGTGTCCACAGCAATGGTCGCCTGTCCGAAAGCCATGGAGACAACCACATTGGCTGTCTTGCGACCAACGCCGGGAAGCGTTGTCAGCAATTCACGGTCGTCTGGAACAATGCCACCGAAATCATCAATTAGTTTCTGCGAAAGCAGAATCACGTTTTTCGCTTTGTTTTTATAAAGACCGATGGTCTTGATATAATCGCGAACTTTTTCTTCCCCCAAGGCCAGCATTTTTTGGGGCGTATCAGCCACTGCGAACAGATGCTTTGTTGCCTTGTTGACCCCGATATCGGTTGCCTGGGCTGAAAGGGCTACAGCCACCACTAACGTGTAGGGATTGACGTGATAAAGTTCGCCTTTTGGCTCCGGTCGCTGGAGTTGAAATCGGCGAAATATTTCGCTTATTTCCTCTTTGGAATAGCGAGATCTTGGAAGTCTTTTCTTGCCGGGCTTTTTTGCCACAGTTTTGCTCCCCTTTTCTTTCACTATATATTCCACTTATAATATCAATGCCCTTATTTGGACAAACCATTAGAAACATCAAGGATTTTAGTTGATATGATCGATAAGGCTCCAATCTTTGCAGCGCGTTTGGTTCCCTATCGCTCCCTGGGCAATACCGGATTTTGGCTATTGATGGCCTTTGTCTGCCTGACCTGTTTCTTGTCCGGCATATTGTTTTTGGCGATTGGCGCTTGGCCTGTATTTCTGTTTTTCGGGTTGGATTTATTGTTGATTTGGGGTGCGTTCAAGCTGAGTTACCGCTCAGGCAAAGCCTATGAGGAAATTGCAGTGTGGAAGCATGAACTTGAATTTCGCCAGATTGCGCCTTCAGGAAAGGTCAAGGTTCATCTGCTCAATCCCTTTTGGACAAAATTCCATGTGGATCGCCATGATGAAATAGGCATTACAAAAATGGTGCTGGTTGAAAAGGGAAACTTTCTGAATATTGGCTCATTCCTGAACCCGCAGGATCGTGAGAGCTTTGCCAATGCGCTTGGCTTGGCTTTGGCAAAAGCAAAATCCGGCTAACCCTCAGCATTTCTCCGGACGCGCAAGAATCGGGTGGCTAAAGAGTTTATCAAAGCCTAGTCTTGAACCTTGTTGAAGTTACACCTCGCGAGGTTCTCATGTCTTACCTGTATCCGGATATCGATGTCGATTATCAAACGGTCCGTAAAGTCATCGAGCTGATTTCTGAAAACTGGCGCGATCAGCCTGAACTGGAAGAGCTGGCCAATGCGGTTGGCCAATCGCCGACCCAATTGCAAAAGCTCTTCACCCGATGGGCAGGTCTTTCCCCTAAAGGTTTTTTACAGGCCGTTACCCTCGATCATGCCAAACGATTGCTTGCCTCAGACTTGCCGCTGCTTGAAGCAAGTCATGAATTGGGTCTCTCCGGACCCGGTCGTTTGCATGATCTGTTTGTTACCCATGAAGCAATGTCCCCTGGAATTTACAAATCAGGTGGAGCGGGCCTCGAAATTTTCTATGGATTCCATCCAAGTCCTTTCGGATTGGCATTGGTGATGGCCACCAATCGCGGAATGGCCGGACTTTCGTTTTGCGATCCCGGCGGCGAAGACGATGCATTTACTGATATGTCTCAGCGCTGGCCAAATGCGAAATATACAAAAAATCTGGAATTAACGGCTCCCTATGCAAGCAGGAGCTTCAATCCGGAACGTTGGAAAAAAAGCGATCCCTTGCGCATTGTGATGATCGGAACTGATTTTGAAATCAGAGTGTGGGAAGGCCTGCTTGAAATTCCATTCGGAAAAGCGACTACCTATTCAGATCTTGGAGCATCCATCGGCAAAAACGCACCTCGCGCTATTGGCGGAGCTGTTGGCCGAAATCCCATTTCCTTTGTCGTTCCCTGCCATCGTGTGGTGGGAAAGTCTGGCGCATTGACCGGCTATCACTGGGGCCTGACCCGAAAGCGAGCAATTCTTGGTTGGGAAACAGGCGTTAAAGCCTCAACACCCGCTGAGTCTAAGATTGCTCACTAGGTTTTTCGACGATGCGTAAGGTACAAGCGCCCCTTGAAACCAGCAAATCTTCACTGTCTTGCCAGACCCAAACATCGATAAAGGCAATCCTGCGGGCAATTCTTACGATCTCTGCCTTGGCAAACAGGGGCGCATCTTTCGTCACCCTCAGATAGTCAATGGAAGAGGTGGTTACCTCGACATCGCAAATGCGGCCATCTTTTTCCAGGCAGGATGTCAGATATCCTTCGGCGGCAAACTCGATAAGGGAGCCAACAACGCCGCCATGGACCGAACGAATAATTGGATTGCCGATGTGATGTTCCTGGAAATCAATCTTGTAAACCGCAGGGTCATGCGTTGCTGATATTGCGAGCCATTCTTCTACGGGTGAGATGGATTTTGCGCTCATATCCGGCTCCCCACTTTATGATCATTGGAGGCTTTTTCGCGGATCGAAGTGCCTCTTGTTCCAATCATGAATGTGCCGTTTGCAATAGCAATCGCCTCACCATTCTGATCATGCAATTCACCAGTCACATAAGCCACATCATTGTAAATTGCAGTGCAATGGGCATGGCCGCTAATGTGCTCTCCGGCAACCGGTTTGCGCAGGTGATGCATTGAGAGGCCAATCGTTGCGATAGGTTGCACTTTCGTCAGCATACCCATCACTGCACCGCCCATGATCGAATCCAGAATGATGGTCGCAAAGCCTGAATGCAGGATCCTTGTTTTTTCATCGCGGATGAAACTGTCCAAGGCTTCAATTTCGATCAGAACCTTGCCGCCTACAGAGCCTTCAAAACTCGCATTGACCTTGCTTGCCAAGGGATGATGGCTGGAAAAGAACATTTGTATCGGATGCAGATCGCTCATTATTAATTTCAACCGTTCCCAAGTCTTCTGTAAAAACGAAATTTCTCAGTTCGAATTCTGATTTACGTTTGCGTAAACGTCAATAGAAGAATTCGGTCTCTATTGTGAGTTTACGTGTATTCCCTGGTGTTCGAGGTCAATGATATTTGCAGACATGACACGGCCTTATCAGTTGCCCTCTGCAGCTCCAGAAAAACCTGAACTCAGTGAGCCTTGGACATATCCCCAAGAACTTTTTTGGATTTTACCGTTGAATCGGCATTCAGCTGATAAACCATAGGAACGCCGGTCGCGAGGTTTAGTGATGTGATTTCTTTCGTTGAAAGCCTGTCGAGAATCATCACAAGAGCGCGAAGAGAATTTCCATGAGCTGCCACCAAGACAGTTTGCCCAGCTAACACGCGGGGCAGGATTTCCTGCATGTAATAGGGCCAAACCCGAGCGCCAGTGTCACGAAGGGATTCGCCTTCGTCGCCCGGCGGAGGAACATCATAGGAGCGGCGCCAGACATGAACCTGTTCTTCACCCCATTTGGCTCGCGCATCATCCTTGTTGAGGCCGGCAAGATCACCATAATTTCGCTCATTCAGGGCTTGATCGTGAAGGGTCTCCAAATCGCTTTGGCCAACACCATCAAGGATCATTTGGCAGGTTTTTTCTGCTCTTTGAAGAACGCTGGTAAAAGCGATATCGAATTTCAGATTTTCTGCCTTCAATACCCGACCAGCCTCTTCAGCCTCTTCCACACCCTGTGCGGTAAGATCAGGATCGCGCCATCCGGTGAAAAGATTTTTCAAATTCCATTCGCTTTGTCCGTGACGGACCAAGACCATCGTCCCGCTCATATTATCATCCTTCTCAGAAACTAGATTATGCCTTTAAACCCAACACATCCCGCATGTTGAAATAGCCGGGACCTTTGCCTCTTGCCCATAGCGCTGCCTTGATTGCGCCAACAGCAAAATTCATTCGGTCTTGGGCAATATGCGAAAGCTCAATCCGTTCGCCTTCTCCGGCAAATATCACGCTGTGTTCACCAATAACAGATCCGCCGCGCAGGGTCGAAAACCCAATCGTGCCGGTTTCCCTTGGGCCCGTATGACCATCTCTTGAGCGAACGCTTTTGGCTTCAAGATCAATCCCGCGGCCAGAAGCTGCGGCTTGGCCCAGCAGAAGCGCCGTGCCCGACGGCGCATCCACTTTATGCTTGTGGTGCATTTCGACAATCTCGATATCAAAATCGGTTTCAGCCAAAGCCTTTGCCGCTTGCTCCACAAGAACAGAGAGCAGATTAACCCCAAGGCTCATATTGCCTGATTTTACGATAGTTGCATGGCGTGCCGCTGCATGAAGCGCTGCTTCGTCTTCTGCGCTGCATCCGGTGGTGCCGATGACATGCACGATGCGTGCCTGGGCCGCATAGCCAGCATAGGCCAAAGTAGCTGCAGGTGCGGTAAAATCAATAATGCCATCAGCCTTTGCTAGCACGGATAAGGGTTCATCAGTGATCCGAACATTGATGTTGCCAAGTCCGGCTAGTTCGCCCGCGTCTTTACCGACCGCGTCTGCACCCTCGCGCTCAATGGCACCGAAGACTTCCACGCCTTTGCTGTTGTGAATTGCTTGAATAAGGGCTTTGCCCATTCGCCCCGAAGCGCCTGTTACAACCAGTTTCATATCGCTCATTCAAATTCTCCTGGCCATCGCCCTAGACCGACTTTTTCTTCGCGCGTGGTTTTTTCGCGCCAGCAGCTTTTGTTCGTGTGGCACGTTTCGCACCTGAACCCATATTGTGCAGTTTTGAATAGGTGCTGCCGCGTTTGCTCATCAAGGTCTGGTGATTGCCCATTTCCGCGATTTTCCCCTGATCAATAACAATGATCGTATCGGCATTTTGAATAGTCGAAAGCCTGTGGGCAACCACAATAGTGGTTCGGTTATGCATCAATTCATCCAGCGCTCGCTGAACCAGTTGCTCGGACTCATTGTCGAGCGCGGAAGTCGCCTCATCCAATAGCAAGATAGGCGCATCTCTCAAGATCGCCCGGGCGATAGAGAGACGCTGTTTTTGTCCGCCGGAAAGATTGGCTCCAAGTTCGCCAACTTCGGTTTCATACCCGTTGGTCATGCCAGTAATAAATTCATGAGCCTGAGCCAATTTGGCCGCATTTTCAATTTGTTCTTGTGTGGCATCAGGTTTGCCAAAACGAATATTGTCAGCAACGCTTCCCTCAAAAAGGACAGCGTGTTGCGAAACGTAGGAAATACTTTTTCGTAAACCCTCGATCTTGGCATCTGCAATATCCTGTCCATCGACGTTGATTTGGCCACTTTCCAAATCATAAAACCGCAGGATTAAATTGATGATAGTGGATTTGCCGCCGCCTGATGGCCCAACCAAAGCAGTAGCCTGACCGGCTTTGGCAACAAAAGAGATATCTTTTAGAACCGGCTCACCCGGTAGATAGGAAAAATTGACCTTGTCAAATTTGACTTCACCAGATGTGATATTCGCAATTTTTGCACCGGGTTTGTCAGCCTGGCGCGGCGGTGTGTCCAAAAGCTCGTACAACATGCGAGCATTTACAAGCGACTTTTCAAACTGCACACGGAAAGACGCAATGCGCCTGGCGGGGTCGTAGGCGAGCAACGCAGCAGTAAGAAAGGATAACAACGCCCCGGGGTTGCCGCCCAGTTCGATCACCCGCCATCCACCAAAAGCAACAGCCCCGGCAATAGCGAAGCCTGCAAGTGTTTCAGTCAAAGGTTTAGTTCTCGCGTTCACCAGCGCAATTGAATTAGCTTGCTTTTCCGCTTGATTTACAAGAACGCCAACTTTCTCATTCAATTGGTCTTCCATGGTGAAAGCTTTTACGACCGGGATGCCTTGGGCAGTTTCAACCATAGAGGAAATGACACGCGAATTCACGTTCACTTCTTTACGCGATAGAATTTTCACTTTTTTGACATAACGCGATAAAACAAATGCGGCTATTGGCATGACCACAAGAGAGCCGATAGTCATCAAAGGGTCTTGTACAATCATTACAATAATCAAACCAATCAGAGTAAAAAGATCACGGGCAAAAATCGTAATGAGAGAATTGAGAAGATTTCCAACTCCCGCGATGTTTTGGCTGATTTGTCCCACTAGAAAAGCAGAACGGGTATCGGAATAAAACCCAACTCCTAGATGCAGCATGTGGTTGAACGCACGCGATTGGTATCGGGCAATGATATTGTTTGAAATCCGCTTCAGCAGCAATTCTTGTCCGAATGTTGCCAATCCGCGAATGAAGAAAATCAACAAGATGAGACTGGATAAAGTGAAGGCTGCGCCCAGGTTTTTATCATCAAACACATCGTTCACGACATATTTGATGACATAGGCCATCAATGCGGTCATCCCGCCCATAATGACCATGCATAAAATCGCGACCGCGTAGCTGCTACGATAAAGGGCAAAATTTTCCGAGATGATCCTTTGGACGATTGGAAATGCTTTTTCCTGATCGTTTTCCGCTTGAGCAGCAGGCGCAATGCTGTTTTTGCTCACACTCGACTGGTCAACGCCCAGCACTTTTTTTGAGCTGATTTTTTGTTTCTTACTCACGGATTTACTTACACCTGCAGTTTGATGGATGTACCGAAAACCAGTTGCAACATGCGCACCATGCTGCCCGGTTTCAAAGTCCGGTAAACGCTGTGGACGCCTTCTTATCCAAAACCTGTCCACTTGCCTAGAGCGGGCAGTCATTTAAAGTATGAGTTAAGGCGTTCAGTTCAACGGGCACTCAGGCTCAAACAAGTGTTGAAAACACGAAATATTCCGCATGCAAATTGAATTAATCCGTGCAACACTATTTTCAGGGTCAACTCGCCGGGCGGACTTTTGGAGGCAAGGCGGATTTGTCCAAACATGTGCAAAGCGTGCAAAACATGAAATTGAAATCGGGATGATCCTGGTTTCTCAAGTGCAATATTAACAACAATAGATAACAGGGAAGAAACATGAAGCGTTTGATTCTTGGAATTACAGCCAGCCTGATGTTGGCTGGATCGGCTCTTGCAATGGATGCCAAACCGGCTGTCGTTTACGACAAAGGCGGAAAGAATGATGGTTCTTTCAACCAGTCCGCCTATGACGGTGCAGAAAAATTCAAAGCCGAAACAGGCATTGATTATCGCGACTTCGAGGTCACCGATGATGCTCAACGCGAGCAGGCAATGCGCCGCTTCGCTCAGGATGGCCACAGCCCAATCGTCGTGATCGGCTTTTCACAAGCTGCAGCGCTTGAAAAAGTTGCCAAGGAATTTCCGGATGTGAAATTTGGCATCGTGGACATGGTGGTTGATCTGCCAAATGTGCGCTCAATCGTGTTCAAGGAACAAGAAGGCTCCTATCTGGTTGGCGTGATGGCGGCTAAAGCTGCTGCTTCGGGCAAAGCTGGCTTTGTTGGCGGAATGGATATTCCGTTGATCCGCCGTTTTGCTTGCGGTTATGTTGGCGGCTTCAAATCAGTCAATGCAGATGGTGAAGTTTTCCAAAACATGACCGGTACAACCGGCGCAGCCTGGAATGATCCAACCAAGGGCGGCGAATTGGCTAAATCGCAGATCGACCAGGGCGCTGACGTTGTGTTCCATGCTGCCGGCGGCACAGGCTTCGGCGTGCTTCAGGCAACTGCGGATGCAGGCAAACTCGGCATCGGTGTTGACTCAAACCAGAACGGTTTGCATCCCGGTAAAGTATTGACCTCCATGTTGAAACGCGTGGATGTTGCTGTTTACAATGCATTCAAGGATGTAAATGACGGCAATTGGTCTACAGGCTTCTCAGTGCT
>JBAUHS010000160.1:0-6774 GCA_049680405.1 Salaquimonas sp.
CCTGCTGCTGCACCTGCTCCAAGAAGTTGACGTCTACTTAAATTAGTCATGTCTTATCCTTTCAAGGTGATTGTTTAGTGCGGCGAACCGCCGCCTTCAGCCAAAGCCATGCCGCCGCCTTCGCCGCCGCCGGCACCTGCGCCGCCGCCATAGATTGCTGTATTGAGATTTGCATCAGCGAGCCAAAACTCGCGCTTTGCGTTAACAGAAAGCATCAGCGTTCCGATTTTTGCGCGCGTATCGGCAAGCAGCTCAAATGTGTTGGAAATCATGCCGTTGTAGGTAAGCAGTGCCTCTTCCTCAATCTTTATCCGAAGCGGCAAGACACTATTTTTATAGTGACGGGCTATGTCGTAAGTTGAGCGATAGCCAGTATAGGCTGAGCGGGCTTCAGAGCGGATATTGACCGCTTTTTCTGCCAGCAGATTTGCTGCCTGCATGTAAGAAAGTTCAGCTTTGCGCAGGCGTGGTTTGCCAGTATCAAAGATAGGAATGACAAACTCGAACTCAACTTGTTTTGTAGTGAGCTTTTCGATGTCACCATCCTCATTTAACTCACGTTCTTTTTCAAAACCGCCGATGATTTCAAAATCAGTTACGTAACGTGTGGCATCTGTTAGTTTGTAAGACTTTGCAATCGCCTCCAATTCGAGCTTGGCGATCTGAAGATCAACACGTTTCTGCAAGGCTTCGCGTTCTATAGCGTTTTTAGTCTGAAGCTTGGACGGAAGCTGAGGCAGTTGATCAGGAACAAAGTAATCAACTTCACTCCCCCAAATGCCCATAAGCCGAGTCAGCTCTTCCTTAGCCAGTTTTGCAGCAAGACGAGCCTCTGCTTTCTGTCCTGTTAATTCTGAATAGAAAGCATGCTCTCTAGCCTGCCCGCCTTTTCCGAACGCACCTGTCTCACCGAGTTTTTTGGCAAGTTCTGATGCCGCATCCGCTGCAGTTTGGGCCTGATTGAGATAATAGACTGTCTCAAAGGCCGAAACGGAATTGATCCAGGCGCGCCGTGTTTCTGCGGCCAAGGTCAGTGTAGCCATGGCTGCTTTTAACTGAGCCTGTCTAAATCTTGTGTCTGCAATATCAACACGACTGTCTCTGGTAGCCAGTGACAGGATATTTGCAGCAATGATACCTTCAATTGCACGCCATGCCGAAAGGCCCGGTGTCCCAATACCCAATACGCCTATCGAGACCCTTGGGTTTTCAGGTAACATTTGTTGCCAGACTTCTGCGGCATTCATTCCGATATCGGCGTAAGCGGCTTGAAGACCCTTATTGTTCAACAACGCTACCTGAACAGCTGTGTCAGCATTGATGGTTTTTTTGTGGATCATGCCATGCACGCGCTTTGAAACATTTTCAGCCTGTTGCTGATTTTGTATCCAGACGGTTTGCTTTTTGGTCGCTTCGGAAGCTTTTGCCGAAACCGTTGTAAATCCTGCATCCAGAGCCGAATAACCAGCGGTTTCCTGAGCGGTTACACATCCGCCAAGCACCAACGGAGATACAACTGCGAGCAAACGAACTTTGTGAGAAATAATCATGAGTGTGCTCCTGACTTTGGAGCCTGATCATCATTGAGTTTGCGCCATGGTTTGGGTTCTACGGGATCACGGTGATTGTATTCACCAATGATACTGTGATGATGAGTGTCGCGAATCCCGGTATTTGCGTCTACTGGTGATTTATACGAAAGAATGTCAGTTGGCGCATTCGTTGATGCACACCCTGTTAGCAGCGCTGACATTAACGCTGTCGATACAATTATTTTCATTGCTCTGTTGCCTGATAATACGATTATTCATTTCCACAACTTCAATTGTTGCAGAGTTCAGCCTTCACCAGAAAGGTATATGAATATCAGGCGTTGGGGGGACGGTGGGGCGTTGCGAACTCGCCAGGAAGCACTGCCGAATTTGGCAAAGCAAGATATCGCTCTTGCGATTTAATCAGATCGGACAGTGTTTTCGTTTCGACTACAGTGAACGTTGCGCAAAAAGCTTTGCAGCATGAATCTGTTTCATGCTGATGATCGTTTTCCATATTTGCAGCATGATTTTCATGTTCTGCGCCAGACGCATGATCAGAAGAGTATATGTCAGCATCATGATTCAGCGCTTCAGAACCATCAATAGCGCCGCTGGGATTTTGAATAGTTGCATGCGACACAGACAAGGGAAGAACTGCTAGCGATACTGCGATCACCAACAACAACAATCTAATGGCATTAAATGCCGGAAGTTTGTTCATCCATTTCATAGTAGCACGTATTCTCTAAAAATCCCGTTGGGTCAAGTGTCAAACCAAATTCAATCCATCACATTTTGTTCAAAATTGAAATATCATGAAGGTGCATATACAGGTTCCACTAGGGGGAAGGTCAAGCAAAATTATGAAAATATTTTGCTCCGACCCAAAGTGCCATGGCAACCATCATCACGTTCTCCGTTAGAGATATGAAACCAAGCGGCACATTGGAACTTCCGCCAACACAGGCACATTTCAACTCGCGTTTATCTATATAAACTGCCTTGATAACTGATACAGCGCCGATTATTCCGATAACGAAAGCAACAGGTACAGAGATCCAGGCAAGAGCGCCTGCGACCATCAATATTCCTGCCAAAGCTTCACCAAACGGATAAATATACCCGTAGCGAACCCATCTCTGTGCAAGCAGATCATAGTTGAGAAACATTGTGGAAAAGCTCTCAATGTCTTGAAGTTTTTGTACAGCGAGAAAACACATTGAAATCGAAATAAACCACTCAAATGCGCGGACTGTCATAAAAGTTTGAAATGAAAACCAACTAAAGCCCAGCGCCATAAGTGCGGCTACGGAAAAAATCGCAATAACCGGTTGATAACTTATTGCGTCCTCATCTGGAACATCTACCCCAAAATATTTCTGTAAAGCCTCATGACCACCTATCCGTTTCCCGTCGATCCAAGTTTGTGGTGTTGTCTTCACATCATGTTTATTTTTGAAAGCTTCTGTTTCATCTTTTGTTTTCAGGTGATGATCGTTCACTTTATAACCGCGACGTTCTAACATATCTTTTGATTTCAGTCCGTAAGGACAAGTGTGTTCTGGCATGACCATACGATAAAGCTCTGCTGATTTAGACATCGTTATTTACCGTCAACTTCTGGCGTTGCTTTAGCACCACCGGTTAGATCTGCAATCAATGCCTTCATTTCATCAATCTCAAGCTTTTGAGCTTTTATGATATCATCGGCCAGACTTCTCACCCGTGGGTCTGAAATTTTTGCGCGCTCACTTGTCAAAATGGCAATCGAGTGGTGCGGGATCATTGCTTTCATCCAAGACACATCATCAATGGTGGACTGTGAACGCACAAGCCATAGTGAAATGACAAATACAACTAGAGCACCACCAAATATTGCTGCATTCATTGTTTTGTTCGAATACATACCGAGCATGAATGCAAGCATGATGATCGTCATGGCTGCACCCATATATATCGCCATATAGGTGCGCGTCTCGCTAAAGGACACATGATCAATCGCGTAAGTGTTGAGATACATGAGCCCGAACATGACGATTGTTGATGTGGCAATCATTGCCCCAAATCTTAAATATGAACTTTTCGTCTTGCGCTCCTTTGTTAAAAACACTTTCACTTCTGTTATGTGATCATTTGCTACAACAGGCTAAACGCGGAGAAATGAGTTTGGTTCCAGATTTCACTTGACCTTCCAGTAGGGGGAAGGGGTACACCATATGTTCAAACAACTGGATAAACAAATGACACAACACGTCAAACACAGCCAAAAATATGACCCAACTTTGGCTGCTTCAATTGCGGCAGACATAAAGAGAGCCGCCACCATTCCTGTGGCTGGAACCGTCAAAGACCCAGTTTGCGGCATGAGCGTCAAGATTGATGCTGGTAAGCCAACTCTGAAACATAAGGATGATAATTTCCATTTTTGCAATCCAAAATGTCATGACAAATTCGACGTCGACCCCTATTTCTATCTATCTGGAAACAAAGCACGCAAAAAAAAGTCCGAACCAAAAAATGCTATGTACACTTGTCCAATGGACCCAGAAGTTATCCAGGAAGGTCCGGGTACCTGTCCTGTGTGTGGAATGGCATTGGAACCAATGGACGGTGTTGCTGAAGGTCCAAATCATGAACTCATCGACTTTACGCAACGACTATGGATCAGCGTAGGAGCGGCCATCCCGCTATTGGTACTAACCATGGCGCCGATGCTCGGACTTCCTATTCGGGAATGGATAGGTGAGAAGACAACGCTTTATTTAGAATTTGCGCTGGCAACACCTGTTATAGCATGGGCCGCAAGACCATTCTTTCATCGCGGCTGGACTTCAATCAAAACTTGGAATCTCAATATGTGGACGCTGATCATGATAGGGGTAGGCGCAGCCTATCTCTATTCGGTGATTGCAACCTTTCTACCGCAACTTTTTCCGATTGGTTTACAAATGCCAGGTGGGCACATGCCGGTCTATTATGAAGCGGCGGTTGTTATAGTGGCTTTGGTATTTGTTGGCCAAGTACTGGAATTGCGCGCACGTGAGAGAACCGGGGATGCAATCAGAGCATTGCTTGATCTTTCTCCTAAAACTGCGAGACGCATTACCCCTGATGGCGAAGAATATGATGTACCACTTGAGAATATCGTCGAGGGTGACCGGCTTCGTGTTAGGCCTGGAGAGGCTGTTCCCGTTGATGCTATCGTCATAAAAGGTGCAACTTCAGTTGACGAAAGCATGCTCACTGGAGAACCCCTACCCGTCGAGAAAAAAGTAAACGATAATGTGACGGGCGGGACACTAAATAAAAATGGCTCAATAGAAATTGAAGCCAATCGTGTTGGTGATGAAACAATGCTGGCACGGATTGTTGCGATGGTTTCCGCCGCTCAGCGTTCACGCGCGCCCATCCAGGGGTTAGCAGATCGTGTCGCTTCCTATTTTGTTCCAACGGTTGTTCTCATTGCAATTGCGGCATTTGTAGTTTGGTTAATATTTGGTCCAGATCCTGCTTTTGTTTATGCCATTATCTCGGCAGTTTCGGTACTGATTATTGCCTGTCCCTGCGCACTCGGCCTTGCAACGCCGATGTCTATTATGACCGCTACCGGGCGTGGCGCTCAAGCCGGTATCTTAGTAAAAAATGCAGAAGCACTTGAAAGAATGGCAAAAGTGGATGTTGTCATAGTCGATAAAACAGGCACGCTAACCCTAGGAAAACCAACTCTAACTGATGTCATTGTGTTCGGAAAAACACGAGAAAAAGACCTGTTGTCTTGGGTTCGTGGATTAGAAGCCAGTTCAGAGCATCCGTTAGCCGAAGCAATTGTTGAAGGCATAGAAGCGCGGGGCATTGCTTCGACCGAGATCAATGATTTTGAGGCAATTACAGGGAAAGGAGTACAGGGTGTCTCTGGTAAGAGAACAATTGCGCTTGGAAATGCCGCAATGATGGAACTTGTAGGTGTTGACCCATCCTCATTTGACGATCAAGCAAATACACTACGAGAAGACGGCAAGACGGCCATGTATGTGGCTATGAACGGGAAACTAGCCGGTCTTATTGCTGTGTCGGATCCGATTAAACCAACTACCAAGGCAGCAATTGAGGCGCTTCACGGCGTGGGTTTAAAAGTCATTATGGCGACTGGTGACAATGAGAAAACAGCCCGAGCTGTGGCAAATCAACTTGGAATAGATGAAGTTCGCGCAGGCGTTTTGCCTGAAGATAAAAAAGCATTGGTCGATGAACTGCATGCAATGGGGCATAAAGTTGCAATGGCTGGTGATGGTGTCAATGATGCCCCTGCTCTTGCTGCTGCCGAAGTTGGTATTGCAATGGGCACAGGCGCTGATGTCGCTGTTGAAAGCGCTGGAATGACCCTCTTGAGGGGCGATCTCAATGGCATTGTAAAAGCACGTAAGTTGTCTGAAGCAACACTGCGCAACATCAAACAAAATCTGTTTTTTGCATTCGCCTATAATGCGGCAGGCGTCCCAATCGCAGCTGGCATCTTGTATCCATTCACTGGCACGCTTCTTTCACCAATGATTGCGGCCGCTGCCATGAGCCTCTCATCTGTTTCTGTGATCACCAACGCCCTGCGACTTCGGCGCATTAATCTTTAGAGAGCGTTGGCCAAGCAAAATTGAGCAAAAGTACCATTTTAGACGCAATGGGAGCCCAAGACTTATACTGACTGTTTCAATGTAGGGGATGAGATGATTATGAAAACAGCCCATCTGACTTTAAGCTTATTGATACTACAATTGCTCTCTTCCAGTGCAATGGCTTTGCACGACAATTCCGGTCACGAACTGCAATATTCCTACTTCATCAATGGGCTCGCCAGCTCAATTCCAGAAATTGGACGCGGTTTGGATACACTAAGTGACGAGATTGGCGGAAGCTATTTTTCTTATATGACCCCAATCGAAAGCAGTGTGATCTCAGCATCAATACTCCAAGATGTACGTCAAAAACTTCGTCAAAATCCTGGTATGAAATTTAATATAATTGGAACAAGCTTTGGCGGAAATATCGCAACCATAGTTGCTGCCCAATTAAATCAGATAGGCGCACAAGTTAATTATCTGGCCATTATTGATGCGCCTGCCCCCATTCCAGTCACAAAAAATGTTCACCGTGTCGATAATTTTTTCTGCCGCAAAATCGGCTGTATTGGTCAAAAAATTCGGTTAGACAGGAATAATTCTGCAACTTGGCTACAGGAATTTAA
>JBAUHS010000161.1:0-5700 GCA_049680405.1 Salaquimonas sp.
TAAGCCGAAGCAAATCAGTTACAGACGCCCAACCAATCGCCTTAAACTTGACAGATTCACTAATACGGCCATATTCCCCCATTCTGGGATCCGAGGATGCACCCGTTACTATTGTCGAATTCTTTGATCCCGCCTGCGAAGCATGCCGGGCCTTCCATCCCGTTGTGAAGGAAATCCTGGAGGAACATGGCCAAGCGGTTCGTGTGGTAATACGCTATACGCCATTCCATGGAGAAGGATCTGAATTGGCTATTCGCATTCTGGAGGCCGCTCGAATGCAGGGAATATTCGAACCGGTTCTTGAAGCAATATTGCGCCACCAACCAAATTGGGCTTCTCATGGAGGGATGCGTCCAGAACTGCTTTTAGAAATAGCAGCCTCTGCAGGTTTCGATACCACCAAAGGAAAAACACAGCTTCTCGCACCGCAGACAACAGCCGTTCTAAATCAGGATCGGGCAGATGTAGAAACAGTCGGTGTTCGCCAAACGCCCACATTCTTTGTGAATGGTATACCACTCGATCCGTTTGGACAGGATGAGCTTCGGCGGTTAGTGGCAGCGGAAGTCGATAACACGAAGAGCTGAAAGTTAGGCAATAGGGAATCTGTAATGGTCAAAAATTCGATCGTAAGTGTACTGACAACGCTCCTCGTTTTTGCCGGGCCATCTGATTTCGCAATTGCTGGATCAGAAGATGTGGTTGTAGATAAGGCATGGTCACGAGCATCAATAGGCATAAGTCGCCCGGGCGCCGCCTACATGTCGATCAGCAACACCGCTGATCAGCCGATAACGTTGATCGGCATTAAGACGCCAGTTTCCATGATTAGCGAGATACACGAGACTAAGACCAATTCGGAAGGTGTTAGCTCCATGATGCCTGCCGGAGAAATTTCAATTCCACCTGGAGAAATTTTAGAACTTGCACCTGGCGGATTGCACGTAATGCTCATGCAGCTAAAATCGCCATTGAAGCAGGGAGAAACATTTTCGCTCACGCTTTTTTTTTAACGATGGTGGCAATCTAACTGTCGCGGTAGAAATACTTGCCATCGCAGCGCGCGGGCTGAATGATTGATGCGACTGAAATCAATACTTGGATACGCCGCAGCGGTCTTTGCAATGCTTACAGTCATGCTTTTTATTGGCTGGTGGCAAGTGGACGGTCCCGGTTCACCTGAGCCATCGCAGCAGAAATCAATTTTCCTACCAGCAATGAATTTCAGCCTTACCGATCATGAAGGCAACAAAGTTGACCCAGGAACGTTGAACGGTCGTCCGACAATGGTTTTTTTCGGTTTCACCTACTGCCCTGACGTTTGCCCAACAACACTTTCGAATATCTCTGGCTGGCTGGACGAAATTGGACAGGATGCAGAGCAACTGAACGTGGTCTTCATCACAGTCGATCCCAAACGCGATACCGGGGAGGCAATGGCTGAGTATGTAAGTAATTTTCACCCTGCAATCCGCGGTTGGACTGGATCTGAGGAAGAGATCGCACAAGCTGCTCGGGACTTCAACGCAACCTACGAAAAAGTGGAAACAGAAAGTGGCGACTACTCAATAAACCATACAGCTTCAGTCTTTGTTTTTAACGCGAAGGGACATCTAGCGAGCACAATTGATTATCATGAGCCGCGCGAGGTGGCAGTACCAAAAATACGAAGAGCAATGGGAATTTGAATTAAGTGCCGATTTTTGCGCTATTATAACTCCCGCTCTCGATCACCTTCACTCAAAGTGGGTGTCAGCCGACCAAGTCGGCTCGTCCAGATCCAATCAACCCCGCAAAAGACTTAAAAAGTCTGTAGGATCCATGAAACCGGTATGATGATCAAAAGTAGAACCGGTTGATGTAGTAGATAGATGGGAAGCGTTCGCCGTCCGGCCCAGATCAAAGAATTGCGCAAATTTCCAGGATTTGTAGAACGGCGAGAACGAGCTTTTAGATCTAAATGCTTGACTATTTTTGCCAAAAATATTCCGAGCAAAGTGAGTCCAAACCAAGGGAAAACGGGTACAAAATCGTTGCTAATTGGCGGACTGGAATAAAGACCTATCCAAGCCAGCCATCTGGAATTGAATGCATCTATTTGGAGATATTGTGGCAATGCCAGAACCAAGATACCTGCCACCAAAGGTACGATAGCTGGTGTTTTCAAGAACACAATACCAACGAAACTGGCAATGACTATCGAATGCAATATTCCGAAAAAGATAAAACTATTGGGAAAGGCAAACCACGTTATCAGAGTAATTATCAAAGCTGCCGCTGAAATAATTGACAAGCGTCTTAAAAAAGGGCCTCTTTTGACCACCCCTTTCGGGTGAGCAAGAACGAGGCTATATCCAACAAGAAACATGAATGTTCCGGCAAGAATACGCCCGAAACCCAGCCAAATCGGATGAAACGCCATGCCTGATATTATACCTGTGAATTCCAAATCCCAGACGATATGAAATAACACGACACCACTAATTGCGATGCCGCGAACAATATCCACTGCGTCAATGCGCGATTGTTTGACCATTGCCGAATCCGATTGAGAATTCAAAGTCACTAGAACTTTCGGAGATGTATTATGAGGCATTATATCGAGTGAACAACTCGGTTGATCCATCTGCCTTGAACAGCATCACATCATAGGCTTCGCGCTCATCTTCTGGACCCATGCCAGGAGATCCATACGGCATGTTTGCAACGGCAATCCCCAAACCATCAGGTTTGTCGGCGATCAGTTTTCTGATATCGTCAGCTGGTACATGCCCAACCACCACATATTCGTTGATCATGGCTGTGTGGCAGGAGAACAGTTCTTGTGGCACACCGTTTTTCAAATTCAATTTGACCAAATCCGCAGGATGAAGTGATTCAGATGTCACTTCGAAGCCTTCCTTGATCAATATTTCTTCCCACGCCGTGCAACAGCCGCAACCGCGTCCTTTCACTATGTGAATGGCGGAGCTTTCTCTAGCCCAAGCAGGCATTGCATTCATGACCAGCATGGAAGCCGCGCTGGTTAAAAAGGTTCGCTTGTTTATCAGCATAGTTAGTTTCTCCTGTTATTCTCAAAGTGAATTGAAGAAGTAATTAGTGTCTATTTCCTGGATGTCGACTTAGTTGGATCAAATGCCAGCAAACGCAATGCATTCAATGTAACAATAACTGTAGCTCCGGTATCAGCAAGAATAGCAATCCAAAGTCCTGTCATTCCAAAAACAGTGGTCACGAGAAAAATTGCCTTCAGACCCAGCGCTATTGTGATATTTTGTCGGATGTTTGACATTGCCGTTCGTGCCAGACGGATTGTTGCAGCTACATCCGTGACACGATCTCGAAGAATCGCAGCGTCAGCAGTCTCCAGTGCAACATCCGTGCCCGATCCCATCGCCACTCCCACATCGGCCTGTTTTAGCGCAGGCGCATCATTGATCCCGTCACCAATCATCATGACTCCGCCTGATGCACTCATCGCTTTAATCTCTGCCAGTTTGTCCTTAGGCATCATGTTTGCGCGAAACTTCATTCCAAGCCCGCCTGCAATTGCTGCAGCGGTTCTCTCATTATCTCCGGTGAGAATTGTCGACTGAACACCAAGAGCCGTCAATTGCTCAATCCCCTCTTTTGAATCTGCTCGAGCCTCATCGCGCATGGCGATAAGCCCCAATGGCTTTTTATCTCTATGGACAACCACAGCAGTTTTGCCTTGTGATTCAAATTCAGCAGCCAATTCCAATTGCTGATTGTCTATGACCTTGTTTTGATGAGCATACTTTGGACTGACGACCCATGCCTTTTTCCCGCCCACGACAGCTTCAACACCCTGCCCCACCAATATTTTTGCTTGTTTGGCAGCCAGTGCGGATATGGAACTAGATTCAGCCTTCAAAAGTATTGCGCGGGCCAATGGATGACTTGAGCCGGATTCCACTCCGGCGGCGACTTCCAATATTTCTTTCTCTGACACTTTTCCAAAGGGCACAATATCCGTAACTTCGGGACGGCCATGGGTTAATGTGCCAGTCTTGTCAAAGGCAACAAAAGATGTTTTTGCAGCAGCCTCGATTACAGTTCCACCTTTGAAAAGAAGACCTCTGCGCGCACCAGATGACAGGGCTGACGCGATAGAGGCTGGAACCGATATCACAAGTGCGCATGGGCAACCGATAAGCAAAAGCGCGAGTCCACGATATATCCAAGTGCTCCAATCTCCTCCAAATCCAAGAGGTGGTATCAAAACAACGAGGATTGCCATTGTAACGATTGCGGGCATGTACCAGCGACTAAACTGATCGATAAAGCGCTCCGTAGGAGCACGGGCTGATTCAGCCTCCTCAACCAGCTGGATAATACGGGATATGGTGTTGTCTTCTGCAGTCTTAGTAACGCGAACACGGAGTACAGCTTCTGTATTGATTGATCCTGCAAACACATCATCTCCAGGGCCTTTGGCAACTGGAATGCTCTCACCAGTAACCGGACTTTCATCCAGCCCGCTATTTCCATCAATGATTTCGCCATCGGCAGCAATACGATCGCCGGGGCGGACCAGTATTATCTGATCGATTTTCAATGACTCCGCGGAAACTTCTCTAAATTTTTCTCCGAACTCAAGCATTGCCGTTTTTGGCACAAGACGAGCCAATGCCCTGATCCCATCGCGGGCGCGGTTTGCCGCAACGCCTTCAAGAAGTTCACCAACCGCGAACAAGAAGACAACCAATGCCGCTTCTTCAGCCGCATCAATAAAAAGAGCTCCCGTTGCAGCAATAGTCATCAACATTTCTATGGTGAATGGCTGGCCAGTTGTAAGTGCAGCAAAAGCTCTACGAGCAACAGGAACCAGAGCGATCAAACAAGCAATAACAAATGCCCACTTCCCCGTCTCTGAACCGGTGAATAATTCTATGCCCCATGCAATTGCGAGCAGAATACCTGTCCCAATGACAAGTCTTCCCTTTGAAGTCGCATACCACGCCTTTCCGCGGTCTTCCGGATTGTCATGAACATGACCTCCTTCACTTGAATGATCTTCAGTGTGCTGGTGCTCCTTGTCATGGTCATGCGTAGCGCAAGATTGCGCTTGATCGGTTGTTTCCTCTCTGACAAATTCTGAATGGGCATTTTTGGAACTTTGACGGCGTTCCAAATCGTAGCCAAGCTTTTGGACAATTTTCTCTACCGCAGCCGCGTCATTTTTTGTCATGTCCAAATTAACTTTCAAACGCTCGGTCATTAGCCCTACATTAACTTCGCTTACGCCTGGTATACGCTCAACAGCCTTGGAAATCTTGGCCGCACAAGCCCCGCAATCCATCCCGGAGACGGTCCATTCGCAAAGTTCTTTGGATTTGGAGGTCATTTTTTTGCCTTCGAAAATTAGAAACTATCTTTGACACAATGCTTACAACCTCTAGCCACTTGAGGTGCAAGCGGATTCTTACAAATTTATGGAAAAGCCAAAATGGAGATATTTGGAGATTCGAAATACTTAGCTTGTATCTCATGTCGCTAGAGGTTCTATATAATAGTCGATTCGGTACTCTTGACCTTGATAGCGTCTGCATAATGATAGTCAGGTAAAAAGAATTCAAGGTGACTTCAACTGTATCGCTGGTTGATAAAAACGGCGATCACATGAGAAAATTTTATGGCAGAAATCGACTTTATAAATAGTCTTTCAAAAGTAGATCC
>JBAUHS010000162.1:0-16783 GCA_049680405.1 Salaquimonas sp.
TTGTAAAGACGACCAGCCAATTGCCGTTCATGAACGAGTCTATATGATAGTTCTTCTGCATGGTCCGAGCCTGAAGATGTAGGGAGAACTCACATGGAAGTCATTCTGGTCATAGCCTTTTTTGTGATTGTTGCATGGGGAAGTTGGTTTCTCAACTCGCCAAGATTCAAAGGAGCAATCGGTGAAAGACGCGTAAACTCCTCGCTTCTGAAGTACTTACCTGAAGAGTATCATGTTTTTGCTGACCTCACTCTTCCGTCTCTTGGCGGAACTACCCAAATTGATCATGTAGTAGTTTCCCGCTTTGGTGTTTTTGTAATAGAAACCAAGAACATGCAAGGATGGATTTTCGGTGACGCAAATCAGGCCAAATGGACACAAACAATATATAGGCACAAAACTCGATTTCAAAATCCGTTACGTCAAAACTTTAAGCATGTTAAAGCCATTCAAGAGGCATTGGGGGTAAGCCAGAATTGCATTCATAATCTCGTTGTTTTCGCAGGGTCAGCGGAGCCACGTACGCTAATGCCTAGAAATGTTTCATGGGATACTGAGGAACTCTTAGAATACATCTTTTTACATCAGGACGTTTTCTTTGATGAAAACGAAGTCGCTGCGATTTCAGCACGATTGTCTGAAGGTGATTTTGATACAAATATGAAAGATCGGCGTCTCCATCTTAGTAATGTAGAACAAGCGATCAATTAATGCCCAAAGTGTGGATCGACACTCGTGTTGCGCATCAACAAGCGAGCAGGCACTGAATTTCTAGGATGCGAACACTTCCCTAATTGTAGAGGTACACGTCCTTTCCGTTAGTTCGACCAAGCGGGTAAGCAGTTGACTAGAATTCAGCAGCGTGTGCTGGAATCTTGCTGATCACGATAGTTGCAACGGCTAACGTGAATGTCCATTCAGAGCTCCTTGCAGGCTTTCGCACTCAAACTAGCTGCAAGTGGCTTGCTCTTCATTCCAACCCCCTCACCCCACACTCGCCAACAGGCTTGCATTGCCGCCGGAGGCTGTTGTGTCTTCGCTGATGGTTTTTTCGGCAAACAGGGATTCGGGGTTTTTGGTAGGGTCAATCACCAGAACGCGCTTGCCTTGGCGGTTTGACAGTTTCTCGCGCAGGGTGGCAAGGCCCTGGCCCGTTTCACGGGAAAGAACCAGCGAGAGTTCCGACACATTAAGCAACGCATCGAGCGAACCGTCATGATCGGCCAGCGTGACGGTCCTGTTTCCGGCAGAACTTGCCATTTCGGTTTGCTCTTTGATGTCTGCTGCGTCGGGCCCGAGGCAAGCGACCAGCCCCCGCGGAATGAGCGACCAGGTATTGCGCTCGCCCGTTGGTCCCGGCATTTCCACTACGCGGGTTTTTGGCAGATCTGGCGAAGCGGCCACGGTGAAGCGCTTGGCATATAGGGGCCCGCCCGCCTTTGGCCCGGTGCCCGAAAGCCCCTCGCCGCCAAACGGCTGAACGCCGACAACGGCCCCGATCTGATTTCGGTTCACATAGATATTGCCGATCTCGGCGGCCTCGCAAACCTTGTCGACCCGCGTATCAATGCGCGAATGAATGCCGAAGGTGAGGCCATAGCCCGTATTATTGATATCCTCGATAACCTTATCTAGCTGCTCGCCGTCAAACTCGATAACATGGAGAACCGGCCCGAAAATCTCGCGTTCCAGCTCGCTGATCGAATTGAGACGAAAAGCGATTGGCGAAACAAAAGTTCCGTTTTTCGCAGCGTCCGGCAAAGCCAGCTCAAACAATAACCGGCCCTGATCTTTCAGCTTCTTGCAATGATCCAAAATGGTGTTACGCGCTTCTTCATCAATGACCGGACCAACATCGGTTGCCGGGTCCCAGGGATCACCGATCTGCAATTCTTCAGCAGCGCCTTTCAGCATTTCAAGCATTTGCGGCGCGACATCTTTCTGGACATAGAGCACCCGAAGGGCCGAGCATCGCTGGCCCGCACTTTGAAAGGCCGAGGCGACGATATCGCGAACAGCTTGCTCAGGCAGGGCAGTTGAATCAACGATCATCGCGTTGAGCCCGCCGGTTTCGGCTATCAAGGCAGCTGCAGGGTTTCCGCCTGCCATTGCTCTATCAATATGACGCGCGGTTTCCGTGGAACCAGTAAAGGCAACGCCAGCAATATCTCTGGAGCCAGTAAGTGAGGGGCCAACCACTGCGCCATCGCCCTGTACCAGAATGAGCGCATTTTTCGGCGTTCCGGCCTTGTGGAATAGCCGCACCAGAAATTCAGCAATCAGAGGCGTTTGCTCAGCAGGCTTGGCAAGTACCGTGTTTCCGGCAGAAAGCGCTCCGGCAATTTGTCCGGTGAAAATCGCACAAGGAAAGTTCCATGGAGAGATGCAGACGATTGGGCCAAGTGGCGCGCGCTCATCTGTGGATCGCGCTTCGGCCGCATAATATCTCAGAAAGTCGACGGCTTCTCTGATTTCCGCGATAGCATCAAGGCGTGTCTTGCCAGCTTCGCGGACAATAATGGCCATCAATTCCGCATGGTTTTTCTCGTACAGATCAGCTGTTTTTTCCAAAATATCCGCGCGGTCTGATGGCTTCAAGCCAGACCATTTTCCAAAGGCTTGCCGTGATTTCTTGATTGCCGCGTCTGCCTCACTCGCGTCAGAAAGCGAAAAGCTGCCAACCTTTTCCTTGAGTATGGCAGGATTATTGACCTTTTGAGCAGCGCCCTTGGAAGCCGTGAAATCCCAATCGGTTTTTCGATAGGTTTCCATTTCACCAGACAGTTTTTCCAAGGCGGCCGGGTCAAAAACATTCCAGCCTTTCGAATTTTTGCGGTCGGTGAAAATATTACCTGGCAAAGGAATTTTCGAATGGGGGATGCTGTCATAGGTCTTGATTTTGACAACCGGATCAGCGGCGATTTCTTCCGGCGCTATGGCGCTGTCCAAGACCTGATTGACGAAAGACGAGTTTGCGCCATTTTCCAGCAGGCGGCGAACAAGATAAGCCAGTAGATCCTTGTGAACACCCACAGGCGCATAAATGCGGCGGCGACGGCTATCGCTCGCACGGCGGATTTCATGGAGAGCATCGCCCATGCCGTGCAGACGCTGAAACTCAAATTCAACGCCTTGCGGTGCCATTTCTTCGATTGCCACAACCGTGTGGGCGTTATGCGTGGCAAATTGCGGGTAAATGCGATCCGTCATTTGAAGCAGCTTCTTCGCATTGGCGAGATAGGAAATGTCAGTTGCTTCCTTGCGGGTAAACACGGGATAACCTTCAAGGCCCTGCACCTGAGCGTTCTTGATTTCCGCATCCCAATAGGCCCCCTTGACGAGGCGAACGGAAATCCTGCGGTCCAATTTGGCGGTCAGTTCATAGAGCCAATCGAGAACGGCCGGGCATCTTTTTGAATAGGCCTGTACGACAACGCCAAAGCCATCCCATTTTTTAAGATCCTTATTGGCCAGCACCGCTTCAATTACATCCAGGGAAAGATCAAGGCGATCAGCCTCCTCCGCATCAATAGCCAGAGGGATGTTGGCCGCTTTTGCATGCATGGCCAGAGCCGTTACCCTTGGCACCAGCTCATTCATCACGCGATCCTTGTTGACCGTTTCATAGCGTGGATGAAGGGCGGAAAGCTTTACGGATATGCCCGGATTATGATGCGGGTCCTCTTGCTTGGCATATTTGGCGATTTCCGAAATCGCATCGGAATAGGACAGGAAATAGCGCTTGGCATCGCGGGAAGTTCTGGCCGCTTCCCCAAGCATATCGAAAGAATGCAGGTAGCCATCCTTTGCCTCAGGTTGAGCATTTTTCAACGCTTCTTCAATCGAGCGACCCAGCACGAATTGAGCGCCCAGAATTTTCATTGCTTCAGCGACGGCTGTTCTTGCAACCGGCTCGCCCAGACGCTGCACCATGGAATGCATGACTGAGGTCAGATCATTGGCCTGGGCGGGAATGCTGCGGAAAACCTTGCCTGTCAGCATCAATGCCCAGGTGGATGCATTAACGAGAGACGATTTTGCCTTGCCCAAGTGACGGGCCCAATCACCCTCGCCGATTTTGTCCGAGATCAGCGCATCCAGGGTTTCGCTGTCTGGAGTGCGAAGATAGGCCTCGGCAAGGCACATCAGAGCCACGCCTTCATCGGTGTTCAACCCATATTCTGACAAGAATTTCTCCATAATGCCGGGGGTGTGATCCCGGCGGATTTTGCGAACTGTTTCAGCAGCTTCAGAAATAATGTGATTGCGGGCTTTTTCATCTAGGTCAATTTGATCCAAAAGAGCGTCCACTGCCTTGGCTTCATCGTGATTGGTATGATCACGCATTGTCTTGCGGATACGGAGAAGATTTGTGTCTGACATGCTCATTCGGCCCTTGAAGAATTACAGTTATGGAGAAAATTGATCTCTATTATATAGAATGATATCAGTCTTTTTGCGCTTTATTTCGTCAATAAATTAGGTTATTTCTCTGATATTGAACCGATCGATAGGCCTAATATGAAACACAAGCTAGACAAGATTGACCGCAATATTCTCAAAGCCCTCCAGCGTGAAGGGCGCATGTCCATTACGGATTTGTCGGAAGTCGTCAGCCTTTCGAAAACCCCTTGCGCGGAGCGGGTAAAGCGCCTTGAAAAAAATGGTTTCATCAAGGGGTATCGCGCCGAATTAAGCCCAGAAGATCTTGACCTTCCTTATATCACCTTTGTGCAGGTCTCGCTGGAAAGCACCACAACCGACATGCTGGAAAGATTCAATGCGGCGGCAATGCGCGTTTTAGAGATTGAAAGCTGCCATATGGTGGCAGGTGGATTTGACTATTTGTTGAAAGTGCGCACCCGGGACATGGTCCATTACAGGCAGGTTCTGGGGGATAGCATCGGCTCCCTGCCAGGCGTTTCGAACACCCATACCTATCCCGTCATGCAGACGGTGGTGGACAGTAAGGGCCTAAACCCGCTCAGCTTTTAGCGAGCATTGCCCTGCTGACCCTAGCAGGGCAACTTGTTTCACCAATACTACACCGTGACTTTATCGCTCATCAAGGTAGCAACCTGATCTGCTGTTGCTGCTGACAATGTCCAACCCAAATGGCCATGGCCAGTATTATAGAAAACCCTCTGGTTTTTGCCCTGTTGCACACGCGGCAGCATATCCGGCATCATTGGGCGAAGCCCTGCCCAAGGCACACAATTTCGGGTGCTCATTTCAGGAAAATGCTCACGGCACCAATTAACCAAAGGCTCAATTCTGCTCCAGGATATGTCGCGATTGTAACCGTTGAATTCGGCGGTACCAGCAACGCGGAAACGGTCCTTGCCCAAACGGCTTGTAACGATCTTGGCTGTGTCATCGAGAAGGCTGGTCCATGGGGCGGCCTTCCGGTCTGAGGCTTCAGGCAGTTGGACGGTAATGGAATAGCCCTTTACCGGATAAATATTGACTCGGTCGCCCAGCATCTGACCGAATTTTCGCGAATAAACACCGGAGCAGATAACAATCTTGTCGAAGACTTCCATTTGGTGCTCATGCTTTTGTTCGCCCTCAATACGGCGGCTGGTGACGACAACTCCTTCGCTGCCGATTTTGAGATCACTGATTTCATGTCCCAAACGCATCATCACACCGCGTTTGATGGAGGCTTTAGCCAGTCCATTGGTGAATTTATGGATGTCACCGGTAAAATCACTTGGTGTGTAAAAGCCGCCATAAATCTCGCCTTTCAAGGCAGGTTCGATCTTGCGGATTTCTTCCGGCGTTACCGCATCCCGGTGCAGCCCCCCTTGGGCCAATAGTTTTGTAGCGCGGGCTCCGTCTTCAAATTCGGCTTTGGTTTTGTAAAAGTGCAAGATGCCGCGGTCTTCGCAGTCAAAATCGATGCCTTCATCCTTTGCCATCTGGCGCAAATGATCCCGGGCCGCAAGAGCAAGGCGAACGGTGGTAACAGTGTTTTGCTCATGCTTGGGAATGGCCGCAACAAACTCGGCCATCCAGCTCAATTTGTGCCAGCTTGGCGTTGGATTGACGAGCAATGGCGCGCCAGGAGTGAACATCCATTTCATGCCCTTCAATACGGTTGACCATGAATTCCAGACTTCCGCATTGGAAGCGGAAAGCTGCCCTCCATTGGCGAAACTGGTTTCCATGGCGGCATAAGGATGTTTGTCGAACAGACTGACAATATGTCCTCGCTTGGCGAGTTGATAGGCGGTAGTAGTGCCGGTGATACCAGCGCCAATAACGGCAATACGAGAAGACGAAGATTTTAACATGGCAATCCCTTTCCCTGCTTTGCAGGAGTGATTGCCCCCTCTGTCATTGGCCTGAGAGTTTTGCACGGGGCCTTCATGGCCCGGGGTCGAAACCTTCGTACTTACACCGTCGGCGGAAGCTACAAGCTTCACTTTCCAGAGTTCAATTTTCTTTCAGCGGTCCTGGTGCCTGAGAGTTTCCGGGGCGGTTGCTCCTTCGGCGCTACATTCAGTCTTGTAGCTCTCCCGCTGATTGCGGTGACCTACAATTTATTCTTCAAATTGGCAACCCACTATTTCGAATAATCCCGCTGATCATCAATCACCTTGCCGTCATTGGGCAGCGCGTCGCACAAGGTTACAGTACCTTTCAGTTTTGTCATGCTGGCAAGCGCTTTGGCGATTTCATCTGTATTCAAAGCTGCCCCTTTTTGGGCTTCGATCTGTAATTCCATCACGTCACTGGAGCCGGAGCGCGAAACAACCAGACGGGCCTTGGTAAGACCTTTGACCGATTTAACCAGGGTGTCGATTTGTTTGGGATCAACAAACATTCCTTTCACCTTGGTGCGCTGATCGGCTCTTCCCATCCAACCTTTGATGCGCATATTAGTGCGCCCGCAAGGCGATGGCTCATCCAGCACAGCTGAAAGATCGCCAGTGCCGAAGCGAATGAGCGGATAGGCCGGATTGAAGTTGGTAACGACCAATTCACCGACCTCGCCATGGGCAACCGGCTCATCCGTTCCCGGGCGAACGATCTCGACAATCAGGTCTTCATTGCAGACCATGCCAGGTAGTGGCTTGCCGCGATGAGCCGTCTCGTAGGCAATGACGCCGAGATCCGCCGTTGCGTAATTCTGTAATACCTTGATGCCGCGCTGGCGGTATTCATCTCGCATAGACGGGAAGAGTGCGCCGCCGGAAACAACCGCCTTCTTGATCGAGGACAGATTGATGCCCATTTCCTCCGCCTTGTCGAGGAGGGTTTTGAGATAGTCCGGCGTTCCGGCATAGGCCGTTGCCTTGATGGCGGCTGCCGCTTCAACCTGTTGCTCGGTATTGCCAACACCAGCGGGAAACACATTTGCGCCTGTCGCCCGCGCTCCGGCATCCAGAATATAGCCGCCCGGTGTCATGTGAAAAGAGATAGAAGCATGAACAAGATCTTTTGGGCCAATGCCAGCCGCATGAAACGCACGGCCACCGCCCCAGGGATCAAGGCCAGCGGCCTGAGGCTCCCAAATGGGACCTGGCGACATGAAATAACGGGTTCCGCTTAACAGAGCAGTATTGGCAAACCCGCCCAATGGCGGCTTTTTGGCTTGGGCTTCCATCAACTCGGCTTTGCGAAGAACCGGTATCTTCGCCAAATGCTCACGGGACTTGATGGCTGAAAGGTCGATCTTGGCCAACCGCTTTTTCCAGGCAGGAATGGTGTCGCTGACCTCTGCAAGAAACTTCGAAAGGCGGCGCATTAGTGCGCGTTCACGGGACTTTGGGTCGCGGATTTCCAGGTCGTCAAAATATTGGGTCATTTGAAACATTCTTTCATCTTAAAATTCTGATCCAGCGGGCAAGATCAAGCAGGCTGACAAGGGCGCCGGCCACATAGGTCAAGGCGGCGGCTTTCAACACCTGACGCGCCGCTGACATGTCGTTGGGGTGCAGATAACCGCCCTGCTCCAGGATTGGCAATGCCTTGTTGAAACTGGCATCAAATTCCACAGGTAAAGTCACCAGATGGACGAGGATGCGGATGGCAAGCAGTGCCACGCCAAAAGCGACGAGGGCAAAAAAGGCTGCGGGCGTTCTTGCAACAACGGCCAAAACCGGAGCGGCGAAAAAGAAGACGGAAGCAACCACATCCGATGCTGATGCGAATTTTGCCAGACGTTGACGCAGGGCAAGAAGCCGCTCACCGCGGTGATGCTGGATGGCGTGGCCGATTTCGTGGGCGGCAATCACCACGGCAGAAATTGACTTGCCCGAATGATGCTCATCCAAAAGGCGCACCATTTTCGCCTCGGGATCGTAGTGATCGCCTTTTTCGGTTGTTTCGAGTTTCACATCCGATAGCTGAAGCTCGGCAATCAAATGCTCAGCAAGCTCGCCGCCGGTGCCGGGAAAATCAATCCGGTGAGCACCATGTTTCGAGATGACATGCTTTACCCAATATTGGGGCAGGAAGATCACTGCGCCGAAGAGCAAAACGCCCAAAACGATCAGAATTGACATGGCAAATCTTTCATGGCGCCGCTAACGATCCAGACGGATAGGTTTGTATTGGTTGATCGCTTCCAGAATTTTTTCCGATCCGCCTTCAAGAGCTGTCAGCTCAATCTCATGGGACTTGGCTTTTGCGTCTCCAGTGTTTTCCTTTGGCCAGAGATGAACCGACAAGGAATATTCCTGTTCGCGGCGCAATAGAACCAGTTCCTTGATCTTGTCCCAAGCAATGGTTTCAGAAGAGATGCGACTATCATAAAGGCCGGTTGGCTGGACGGCCAAAACCACTTCGTTTCGCACGTACTGGCCGAGCATTTTTGCCGAGATAAAGGCAAAAAACAAAAGTCCGGCAATTGAGGTATAAAGGGTCATATGGTTTGAGCCGGAAATTCCGAGCAACAACCATACCAGCCCGCAAATCAATGCGGTCAATGCCAGAGCAATAACCAGATTTCTGCGAAAGCCGGCCCGGGAATACCGGAACTTGGCGGGTCCGGTTTGCCCTTCTATTTCCTGAATAGGCGAGATAGAGCCTTTTTGGGGACCTGCTTCAAATGTTGGCGTTACCATGGCTTCGCTCAACTCCAGTGCGTTGATATCTCAATGATAGATATGACCTGCGTTGATTATTACCAGCTTTAATCCTCAAGCCAACCAGCGCTTGCGCCGTTTATAGTGCTTCACATCACGGAAGGATTTGCGGCCCTCGCCGCCAACGCCGAGGTAAAACTCTTTGACGTCTTCGTTCTCACGAAGCTCTTTTGCAAGGCCGTCCATCACCACACGGCCAGACTCAAGGATATAACCATAGGTGGCATAGCGAAGCGCAATATTGGTGTTTTGTTCAGCCAGCAGGAAAGACACACCTTCATTCTGGTTGAGACCTTTGACGATCTCGAAAATCTCTTCAACCAGCTGTGGCGCAAGGCCCATGGAAGGCTCATCGAGCAAAATGGTGGATGGTCGCGACATCAAAGCGCGACCGATGGCGCACATTTGCTGCTCACCGCCGGAGGTGTAGCCCGCCTGTGATTTACGGCGTTCGCGCAGGCGCGGGAAATAATCATAGACCATTTCAAGATCGGCAGCGATGGCGCCGCGTCCGTCGGTTCGCGTATAGGCGCCAGTCATCAGATTGTCTTCGATCGTCAAATGGCCAAAACAGTGACGGCCTTCCATCACCTGAATGCAGCCTTTTTTGACGAGGTCTGTCGGGGACAGATTCTGAATTTCTTCGCCGTTCAGCTTGATATTGCCTTTTGTCACTTCGCCACGCTCAGCATGGAGAAGATTGGAAATTGCTTTCAGGGTTGTTGTCTTGCCAGCGCCGTTTGCGCCAAGAATGGAGACAATCCCGCCTTTGGGAACAGTAAGTGAAACGCCCTTCAACACCAAAATAACATGGTTGTAGATCACCTCGATATTATTAATTTCGAGGATCGGGGTCTCAGCATATGAAGGTGTGTCGTCCGGTTTCTTCAACATAATTTGCCTGTTCAACCACGTTTGAATTGAGGTGGCGATGGCAGCGTCAAACCGCCATCACCTGATTTAATAATCGAAGCTTAGTTACAATCGCGCGGAGTGATGTTGTTCTCTTTTGCAAATGCTTCAGAGTCTTCCATGATCAATGGATCAAGCACTTCACGGTCGACACCAGCAAACTCGGTAACAAGTGACCAAGTTTTGGCGTTTCCGTCCCATTGCTGGATCGCAACCAGACCAGGGCCACCATGGGAGGCGCATGTCACGTTGATCTCCGGGCCAAAGCCAGGAAGGCCAAGCTCTGTCATTTTAGCCTGATCAATCACCAGTGCTTCCATGCCATTGCGCATATCAGCGGCAGTGATGTCGGGCTTGCCTGCAAGCTCTTGAGCTTTCTTGGCAGCTTCAACAGCGAGCATTGCTGCATAGAGGCCACGGTTATACAAAACCGTACCAACCTGATCGCCAGCGCCTGCAGTCTTACCTGCATCAACAACATATTTCTTGATGTCGTCAAAGATTGGATAGTTGGAGCCAACACCGTGGAAAGTCACCGCACGATATTTGTCTGCGCCAGGACCAGCCGGGATCACGTCATTTTCAGAACCTGACCACCAGATGCCGTAGAAATTATCCATGTTATAACGGATATTCACGGCTTCCTGTACGGCCACAGCGTTCATGACACCCCAACCCCACATCATTGTGTAGTCAGGACGATCGCGGCGGATTTGCAGCCATTGGGATTTTTGCTCTTGGCCAGGATGATCAACAGGCAAAAGAGACAATTCGAAACCGTGCTTCTTGGACAATTCTTCCAAGGTGCGGATCGGCTCTTTGCCATAAGCGGAGTTGTGATACACCAGAGCGATCTTCTTGCCTTTGATATCACCGCCATTGCGGCTCAGAATATCATTGATGATGCCGGAAGCGCCATCCCAGTAATTGCCTGGATAGTTGAAAATCCACTCGAAGACTTTACCATTGGCAGCTGATGTGCGGCCATAACCCATGGAGTGAACCGGAATACCGTCAGCGGTTGCTTTTGGAATCAATTGATAGGTGATGCCTGTTGAAAGCGGCTGATACAACAGTGCGCCTTCCCCTTTTGTGGCCTCATAGCACTCAACGCCTTTTTCGGTGTTGTAAGCTGTTTCACACTCAATCAACTTTGTCATAACGCCGCCAACGCCGCCATCGCGTTCATTCACAAGCGTCATATAGTCTGCATATCCATCAGCAAAGGGAATGCCGTTAGCAGCATAAGGTCCTGTGCGGTAGCTAAGCGACGGGAATACCAGATCTGCGAGAGCTGGCGTTGCGCCAACCATTGCAGCCAGTGCTCCAGCCATAATTGTTTTTGTCAGTTTCATGTCTTTCCTCCTACGGTTACTAGACATTGTTACATTCTTCCCTTCGATCAAATCTCTGATCGCCTCCCGGAAAGAATTTGGTCCATCTTGCAAGGATCGGGTCGCCCTTTGCAAGAAACTCTTTTGGTATTCCTAATACGGGCCTAATACGGAAACGGCCATATACGCAATTTTTCCTTGGTCAATCGCCACAATTGGGCGAGCCCGTGCGGCTCCGCGATCAGGAAGAACACAATCAATCCGCCAATCAGCATGATCTGGATATGGGCAGCAAGATCGGTTGCCCATCCAAGATATCCAACCATCAGGTTTTTGAGCAATACCGGAAACAGCACGAGAAAGGCTGCCCCAAGGAATGATCCAAGGATGGAGCCAAGGCCGCCAATAATCACCATGAACAAAACAAGGAAGGATTTATCAATGCCGAAGGCTTCGCCTACTTCTGCCGCGCCTAAATAGTTTGCAAAAAACATCGCGCCAGCAATACCGATATAAAAGGATGAGATCGCAAAGGCTGACAGTTTGGCTTGCAAGGGCGAAACGCCGATGATTTCAGCGGCGATATCCATATCGCGAATAGCCATCCAGCTTCTGCCCAAACGGCCCCGCGTCAAGTTGCGGGCAACCCAGGCGAAGACGAACACAATCGACAAGGCAAACAGATAGGTGGCCCAGGGCAATGTACTTGGTCCGGTAACTGCAAAGCCAAACAACGTGCGCTCGGGCGCTGTGATCTGGCCGGAAGCCGAGTAGTTATAAAACCATGCAAACTTGTTGAACATCCAGACAAGAAAGAACTGAGCGGCGAGTGTCGCCACGGCCAGATAGAAGCCCTTGATCCGCAGGGACGGCAGGCCAAACAAAATGCCCACAGCTGCTGTAACAAAGCCTGAAAGAATGACCACGGAAAACATGTCCATTCCAGGAAAGGCCGTCATAAGCTTGTAACAGGCAAAAGCGCCAACGGCCATGAACCCGCCCGTACCAAGCGAGACCTGGCCGCAATAGCCGACCAGAATGTTCAGGCCCAATGCTGCCATGGAATATATCAGCAGCGGCATCAAGACCGCTTTATTCCAATAATCATTGATGAAAAACGGAACAACCAGAAAAGCAAAGACGATAAAGGCCCAGAACAAAATCCGCTCGGATTTGATCGGAAATGTTTGCTGATCAGCTTGATAGGTTGTTTTGAAATCACCGGCTTCACGATAGAGCATTGTTATATCCTCTCGATGATTTTTTCGCCAAACAGACCTTGAGGTCTAAACAGCAGGAAGGCGAGCGCCAGCATATAGGCAAACCAGTTTTCAATCGCGCCGCCAACCAAGGGCCCGATATAGGCTTCGGCCAATTTCTCACCAACACCGATGATTAATCCACCGACAATCGCGCCGGGAATGGACGTGAATCCGCCCAGAATGAGAACCGGAAGCGCTTTCAGTGCGATCAATGACAAGGAGAACTGAACGCCGGATTTGGACCCCCACATGATGCCCGCAACCAAGGCAACAAAACCAGCAATCGACCAGACAATAACCCAGATGGTGCGAAGGGAAATACCGACAGACATGGCTGCCTGATGGTCATCGGCAACAGCGCGAAGGGCGCGTCCGGTAGCTGTATATTGGCTGAATATGGAAAGCGCGACAACCAGAAGAAGGGCGATGGCTGTGGCGCTGACATCCAGCACATCCACATACATGCCGTAATATTCCGTGCCTGTAGCGGCCCATTCCCTCGTCACATCCTCCCACCAGAAGGACCCTCCGGAAGGAATGCCCACATCAAGCGTCTTGATATCTGCGCCCCACATCAGATCGCCAAATCCTTCAAGGAAATAGGCAAGGCCGATTGTCGCCATGAACAGAATGATCGGCTCCTGATTGACCAGGTGTTTGAGCACCAGTTTCTCAATAAGCCAGGCGAGCCCTATCATCACGATCATCGTCAGAAATATGGCGAGCACCGAGTTTATGTCGCCATACCAATGATGAATATTGGTTCCGAAAATCGCATTGATCAAATGGGCGAAGGGAACTTGCCCGGTCTGAATGCCTACCAGAGTGAGGGCTGCAAATAGCGCCATCACCCCTTGGGCGAAGTTGAAAATACCGGACGCCTTGAAGATCAGCACAAAGCCGAGCGCCACAAGCGAATACATCACCCCGGCCATAAGGCCATTGAGAACGATTTCTATGAAATTCAGGAATGCCGGGCTCATATGGTGGCCTCCAACAAGAATCTAGTCATCATGGCTAACTCCCAAATAAGCATCGATCACGGCTTGATTGTTACGCACTTCATCGGGCGTTCCATCGCCAATCTTGCGTCCGTAATCGAGAACCACAACGCGGTCTGACAAATCCATCACAACGCCCATATCGTGCTCGATGAGCGCGATGGTCGTTCCAAACTGGCTGTTCACGTCCAGAATAAAGCGGCTCATATCCTCTTTTTCTTCAAGGTTCATTCCCGCCATCGGTTCATCCAGCAGCAGAAGCGCAGGCTCCGCAGCAAGCGCACGGCCAAGCTCAACCCGTTTTTGCAAACCGTATGGCAAGCGCCCCACAGGTGTTTTGCGAATCGCTTCAATTTCAAGAAACTCGATGATATGTTCAACCGAACGGCGATGCTCGATCTCTTCGGCTTCGGCCGGGCCGCGCCAAAGCGCCTGCCAAAGCATGTTGCGTTTTTGCAGGGTGATGCGGCCGGTCATGATATTGTCAAGCACGGACATACCCTTGAACAGAGCAATGTTCTGAAAGGTTCTGGCGATACCCTGATGGGCAGCAATATGCGGGCGCATTTTTGTACGCTTTTCACCGCGGAAAGTAATAGTTCCTTCCTGCGGGTGATAAAACCCGTTGATCACGTTAAGCATGGACGTTTTGCCCGCGCCGTTTGGCCCGATTATCGCCCGGATCTCACCCTTGAGAACATTAAAGGAAATGTCAGTGATGGCCTTCACCCCGCCGAAGGACAAGGAAATATTATCAACGACCAGCAGTGGTTCACCGTTTTTGATCCCGTCATCGGGACGGGTCATTTTCATTTCCTGGGAGGGCTTCATATTGGATTGGGCGTGAACGTTCATTCGGCTGCCTCCTTCACGAAGGTGGATGAATGCTGCTTCATGTCGCGCAGCTCGACAGTGGCCGAAATCTTGCCCTTGCGCCCGTCTTCAAACACAACTTCGGTCTCGACATATTTTTCTTTTGACCCATCATAAAGGGCCGAAATCAAAGGATCATAGCGCTCGGCAATGAAAGAACGGCGCACTTTTTGGGTGCGGGTCAGTTCTCCGTCATCGGCGTCCAGTTCCTTGTGCAAAACAAGGAAGCGTCTGATCTGCGATCCGGCCATCATTTCTTCGGAAGCAAGATCACGGTTCACCTGATCCACGTGTTCTTCAATGGTTTTGTAGACCTGAGGGTGCTGGGCCAGTTCCTGATAAGAGGCATAAGCGATATTGTTGCGCTCAGCCCAGTTACCGACTGAGGTCAGATCGATGTTGATAAACACGGAACAGAAATCGCGCCCATCACCAAAGGCTACTGCCTCTTTGATATTAGGAAAAAACTTCAATTTGTTTTCAATATATTTCGGTGCAAAAATCTCACCTGAATTGAGTTTTCCAACATCCTTGGCCCGGTCAATAATCCGCAGATGACCTTCCTTGTCAAAGAAACCCGCATCACCGGTATGCACCCAGCCATCTACTGTTTTGGTTTCATTGGTTGCATCGTCATTCTTATAGTATCCTACGAAGACACCGGGGGAGCGATACATTACTTCGCCATTTTCCTCGATGCGGATTTCCACATCCGGCGACGGACGACCGACCGTATCGGGTCTGATTTCACCATCGGGTTGGGCGGTAATATAAACCGACGCCTCGGTTTGCCCATAGAGCTGTTTGAGGTTTAGGCCGAGCGAGCGGTAGAAACTGAAAATCTCCGGCCCAATAGCCTCACCGGCTGTATATCCAACCTTCATGCGTGAAAGGCCCATGCGATTTTTCAACGGGCCGTATACAAACAGCTCACCCAGAAAATATTTGAAACGGTCCCAAGCACCAACGCTGTCGCCATTCAGTATCGGCTCACCAACACGCTTTGCATGGTCCATGAAAGTGTTGAACATTTTCTGTTTGAAATTGCCAGCATCCTGCATTTGCACGATAACATTGGTCAACATGATCTCGAACACACGCGGCGGAGCAAAGAAATAAGTTGGCGCTATTTCGCGCCGGTCACCATCGGCCGTATCAGGGCTCTCCGGGCAACAGACGCAATAACCGGCGGTATAATGCTGACCATAAGAGAAGATGTGGTCACCTACCCAGGCCAAAGGCAAATAGGCCAAAGTCTCTTCAGTCTCGTCAAGATGATCAAAGGCATTGGCGTTGATGGCTGAAATAACCAGATTGTCATAGGACAACATCACCCCTTTGGGGCGGCCGGTTGTGCCTGATGTATAAAGCATAACGGCAACATCTGCGCCCTTGGCACTGTTAATGCTTTCAAGCCATGCCTTGTCGCCATTGGCCTTGTATTTGCCATGGCCGATTTCTTCTACCTGATCTAGAGAATGCAGATCGGTATGGTCATAATCCCTTAGGCCTCGAATTTCATCATAGATGATTTTCGTCAAGGTTTTGACATCGTCGCCCATGGACAGAACTTTATCGACCTGTTCCTGGTCCTGACAGATCGCGAATTTGACCTCGGCGTGATTGAGGACATAGACCATCTCTTCGGCGACGCTGTCACCGTACACCGGAACAGGAACGCCGCCCAGGGCCTGAACGGCTGCGAAGGTCCAGTAAAGGCGCGGACGGTTTTGACCAATGATGGCTACCTTGTCGCCCGATTTCAGCCCAAGCGAAGCAAGCCCCATGGAGAAGGCCCTAATCTCTTCAAGCAATTCGGCCCAGGTCCAGGTTTGCCATACTCCCAAATCCTTGTGGCGCATTGCTGGGCGCGCGGAAAATCGCTTTGCATTCAGCAGCAGATATTTTGGAAATGTATCAGGCCGCGAGCCCGTTGAATCTTGTGAAATTGTAATACCTGTGGCCTGCGTAGTCATACGCCGACTAACCTCCCATATTGCAGAAACTGTATTTCTGCGTCATCTCCCTCAGGCTTCCTCAAACCTGTTATCCGTCTCACTTCATTTTGAAAAAGCAATTCGAGCGATTCAATTGCAGCAGAACCGGATGAGCCAATTTGGCTACAGGAATGAGCAAGAGTCAACCGACCTTGCAGTGCAATTTTGAACAATGATATTGCGGATGGGTCTTTTATTGAGCAAGAATTCCCTTTTGTAAGGTGATCGCTGTTTTGGCATAACCTTTTCAACAAAAATAAAGCGCCCGATCTTGCAACCGGGCGCTCAGAATTTGGATAGACGTTTGAG
>JBAUHS010000163.1:0-15627 GCA_049680405.1 Salaquimonas sp.
GCAGAAACAAAGGAGCAAGCACCGATTTACGACATATCACGAAGAAATCATCAAATATATTTTATTGCAAATATCAGCTTATTTATTGCCCAATGCTGCACAAAATTGCGCCAAAACGGACACAAAAAAATTTGTGGTTTTAAGAAAACTAATAATCACCGGGGCACGTCATTCGGAAAATTGTCTTTGGAGAACAAATAGACAAACAAGGCGAGCGCCACGGCCACCGCATAGAACAAATAAAGCGCGTCATACCCCGCTTCCATTCCGCCTTTTGCAGCGGCTCCGGCAACAACATAACCACTTATCGCCTGCATGGCTCCAGCCCCGCCGATTGAAAAGAAATTGAGCAAGGTCACTCCCCTGCCCACGAGATACTTAGGAACAAAGCCTTTTCCGTGCGCCATCTGTATGGAATATCCTGCGCCGAAGAAGCCGATAACCACGAAGCTGATGGTAACCTGCCATGCTTGCTTCTGATCTGCCAAAAGCAGCCACAATACCGCCATCAGAACCAGCACATATCCAACAAAGACAAGCCATTTCCTTGTATTGAATACCCTGTCCAGCGGACCATAGATCAAAGACCCCAATGCGAGCGCCAGAGACATATACAAGGTCACCCGCCCAATTTCGTCAGTTCCCATAGCAAACATATCAGCCAGATATGGCCCTGCCCAAAGACCCCGGACTCCGGCAGCGATCGTGTAGCCCATGAAGACCATTGGAAAGATCAACCAAAGTTCCCGAATTTTGAACAGATCAATGATACTCCCGCGAGTGGTTCCCTTACCTTCCGTCTCAGGGTCTGAAACGCTCAAAAAGATACCGAGGGCAACCAGTCCCGTTATGGCGCAAAGGCCCCAAGCAGTGTTTCGCCAGCCTTGAGCCTCTACCAAAATAGCAAGCGGCTCAGAACCCAACACATTACCTAAAGTTCCCAATCCAACAAAAACCGAAGTCATGGTTGCAAATTTTACCGGAGAAAAATTATGGGCAAACAGGAACAGGGCAGCCATCAGCACCGGTGCGCAGCCAAGACCAATGAACCCCATCGCAATCGTGATATGAAGACTGGAAGTGGCCATTGCAAAAAGTCCAATGCCGCCAGCACCGCCAATAAGCAGCAATCCGGCTGCCGTTCTGCGGGGGCCGAATTTATCCAGCCAATGGCCGATGGGAAATTGCGCCAAAGCAAATACGATAAACCATGCTGCGGAGGCATTGGATAGATCCGTTGCCGACAGCCCTATATCTGCCCCAAGTATTTGCGACAATACAGCAAGAAAGGATCGGTAGAACTGGCTCAACAAATAAGCCATTAGCAAAAACACAATACCGACCATTAGACCCCGCACCTCTATTATAGCAAACAGCCCTTCCTCCTATTCTTCTGTTTTGATCCCGGCAAGAAATAAAATGTCAGGGGATGGAATTTGTTGAAAGCAAACATTTTTTCCGTTCAGCTATTATTCAGATACTGCACGCTATATATAGACCAACCAGAAACGGGTTTCCTGCGTTTCGATCGCAAACAGATGAAACCCAGATGAGAAAAAGGGCATGTCAATGTTGAATTTTAACAAGAAATCCTTCGCCGTAGCAGCTTTGTTGCTCGCAGGAAGCTTGAGCGTAACAGGCCAGGCCTTTGCAATATCGAATGCTGATGAGTGCAAGGCCGAAGTCAAACAAGTAATCCAAAATCTATTGAAAGCGAATGTCAGCGCGGACGCCATGACCAGCATTGATGCTTCAATTGTAGCAGCAGAAGCTCACTGTGCAGGCGAAAAATTCTCCGAAGCAGAGGCAGAACTCAATAAAGCCCGTGACATGATCAAGTCGGCAGCTCAAAACTGATCAAAATCCCTGTCAAACTCGCCTCTTTGGCCGTTTAAATATCTCAGTTCGTCTCAGGTGCCTCATTAAGTCCGTCAAGTTTGGCATGACCTTAGTGAGGCATTCCTGTATGAAATAAGCTGAAGATGATTCACAAGGGTAAAATAGTGACTGCTTTCCGCATCAAACCCCACCTCAATAAATCCCACCCGGGCAAATCCGGCTGGCAACCCGCATATGTATCAGCAATAGATGTCAATTGCTGGAGACTGCTCTTTGCTGCACTCGTCATTGGAATGCTCAGCCTTGTCCAACCTTCCGGTATTGCTGCATTCGCGCAAACCAGTCCGATCCAAAACGTCGATGAAACAGCCGACAATGTCGAAAAAACATTCGCTACCCTCAACAGACTGTTTTCTGCTGCCGAATTGGACGATGAAGCTCTTGTGGGCGCGCGAAGCAAATATCAAAACCTGATAAATTCTTCTGAAGATATTATTCGCGTCATCGATGATCAAAGCAAAATAATTACTGACCGCCTGACCGAAATTGGCCCGCCCCCGGAAAATGGCGCGGTCATCGAGCCACAAGTGGTCACCGAGACCAGGGCAGAGCTGAACCAAAACAAATCCACCCTTGCAGTCACAAAGACAGAACTTGAAAAGATTATCACTGCCGCCAAAGGCTCGATCGCGCAAATCAATCAAACGCGGCAGGAAGCCTTTACAGAAGCTATTTCCAAGAAAACCCAGATCACTTCAGCTATGCTGAACGAAGCTTCATCAGGCATCTCCAGCCTTTATGCAGCAACTATTTCCAGTTTTACCGGCTGGTTTGCCTTCGTTATGGCAAACAAGTTTTCATCTGCCATTGGTTCGACTATCATCTCGCTGCTGCTGGCCTTGTTTTTGTCCATCATTTTCAATCGTTTCTTTGGTATTTACCTTGTTAAACGCGCAAGTGAGCCTGATTATTTCACGCGTGTATTTGTAGCCTTCTGGTCAATCATACTGCCAAGCTTGGCGCTCGCTATATTTCTTGCCGCCACCTATACCCTGTTCTCTCAGTTTGGTATTTTCAATCAGACCATTTCTCAAATTGCTTTCACGTTGTTCTTTGTTGTCGCCGGTCTTGTCTTTGCATGGAACTTTTGTAAGGCGATTTTCTCGCCTGACAGCCAGGAATGGCGTCTTTTGAATTTGCCCAACAATTCTGCAAGGAAGATGTTCTGGTTCAGCTTTGCACTCTTTGCCATTTACGCAAATGACGCGCTGTTTACGACCATTAATTCCACTCTGTCCGGGCCACTCTCCCTGACGGTCCTGCAAGGCGTGATAACAGCAATATTGATTGGCTCAGTGCTGATAGCAATGGCCTATTTCATACACAGGCGAAGCGACTATTTCGAACAGGATGCGATTCATCATAAAAGGTTCCGCTGGGATAATACGATCGCATTGGCCTTGGCTCTATATGCTATCGCAATCATCATTGCCGCCCTGCTCGGCTATATCGGCTTGGCTCGTTTCCTCGCCCAACAAATCGTTGTCACCGGTGCTATCGTTTCAATCATGTATGTCGGCATCATAGCTTCGCGTGAACTGTCACGCGAGGGTGTATTGGCAACTACCGCCTTCGGACGCTCCATGTTACAGCGTGGTTATGAGCCCTATAAAGTTGAACAAGTCGCTCTTGCCGCCGGACTGGGCCTTTTATCGCTCGTTCTATTAATCGGCATTCCTGCCATTTTCATGCAATGGGGTACCCGGTTTGAGGAAATAACAGCCTTGGGCCATGCGGCCTTTACCGGCTTTGATATTGGTGGTTTCAGACTGTCGCTTTCTGGCGTTTTGATTGGCGCACTGATATTCGGAATCATTTTACTTTTGACCCGCCTCTTTCAAGGATGGCTGTCCCGCAGTGTATTTCCACGCAGTAATATGGACCCCGGCGTCAGCGACTCCATTAAGGCCGGTATCGGCTATGTCGGCTTTGGTGTTGCCGCTCTGATGGCCGTAACCTCAGCGGGCCTTGATCTTTCCAGCCTTGCAATTGTTGCCGGCGCATTATCGCTTGGTATCGGGTTTGGCTTGCAGAACATCGTCAGCAATTTTGTGTCCGGCTTGATCCTTTTGGTCGAACGTCCAATCAAGGTTGGCGACTGGATCACAGTCGGCGCTGCCGAAGGTTTTGTGAAAAAGATCAGTGTTCGGGCAACCGAAATTGAAACTTTTCAGCGCCAATCCGTCATTGTTCCAAATTCGGAATTGATCAACTCGCAGGTCAATAACTGGACCCACAAAACGAAAAATGGCCGCTGCGATGTTGTTGTTGGTATCTCCTATTCATCAGACGCAAGGCTGGCGGAGTCCATTCTCTATGAAATCGCCCATGACCACGCCATGGTTCAAAAGAAGCCAGAGCCGCGTGTTATCTTCCTTGATTTCGGTCCAAGCTCGCTCGATTTCCGACTTCAAATGTTCCTCTATGATATCTTGAATGTTGCAATTGTCGGCACTGAAGTGCGTTTCGAAATTCTCAAGCGCTTTGGAGAGGCCGGGATTGAAATTCCATTCCCGCAACAAGATGTTCATTTGAAACTATCTTCTGATGCCCAGAAAGAAGTGAGTAAAAGAGTGGTGAAAAAGAAAATACCAAAAATCAGTACCCAACCCAAAACCAAAAGAAATACTCAACCCGATTAGGGCTATAACTTCGTTTGATTTGGTGAAAATACCAATTACAGATTGATCGATGTTTTGATCACCTGAAACCTCATCGCCCCTTAGGGTCAGGATCCATTAAGTAACGCAAAATGGCGCCCGATATGGCGAGAAATATTATGAGAAGATCGATGATCGGGGTTTTTGCCCGGTCAAGATCTTCGAAGATGAAGCTCGAAGTCATAACGGAGCGTTCTTCGAATAGGGGCAATTTGCAAAGCCTACTGCGTCGCAATCCATTGAAAGTCAGAAGACTTCCTGCTGTCTTGCTCCTTGTATCTGCACAAATCTACGCCTATCATTTTGTGTCAATTAATGAGTCCTGACCTTAGCTTAGCGAGGAAAAACCATGCGCCCACGCCACGAAACGCCATTGCATGCAAATCTGGAATATTGGCAGGAGCGCATTGATCTGGCCGCAGCCTTTCGCTGGACTGCCCGCCTCAACTTGCATGAAGCCGTAGCAAATCATTTCTCCCTTTCAGTCAATGACGACGGGACACAGTTTTTGATGAACCCGGACAAGATGCATTTTTCCCGGATCAAGGCTTCTGACCTGTTACTCATAGATGCAAATGACCCTGAAACCCTCAAGGGCCCGAACGCTCCTGACGAAACAGCCTGGGGGCTTCACGGGGCCATTCATCGCCATTGCCCTCATGCCCGCTGCGCGATGCATGTCCATTCCATTTTCGCCACTGTGTTGGCAAGCCTTGAAGACTCGTCCCTGCCTCCAATCGACCAAAACACCTGCATCTTTTATAATAGGTATGTAATCGACAATAATTATGGCGGCCTGGCATTTGAAGAAGAGGGCGAAAGATGCGCCCAACTATTTGACGACCCAAAAAAGAAAGTCATGATCATGGGCAATCACGGCGTCATGATCATCGGTGACACGGTCGCAGAAACATTTGACCGTCTGTATTATTTCGAAAGAGCTGCTGAAACCTATATCCGTGCGCTGCAAACCGGACAAAAACTTCGCGTTTTGTCCGATGAAATAGCTGAAAAAACAGCCCAAGAGTTGGAAGAATATTCCGAGCCAGGTAAAGCGCATCTTGCAGAAATCAAGGCAATTCTGACTGAAGAAGGTTCAAATTTCGATCAGTAAATGCCTGAAATTAACCATGTCCCGTTTTGGCACATCCCGAAGGTTAACCTTACGTTAACATTGTGATATAGAACTGCCGAGTGAGCAAAATTAGCGGCTTATTGCCAGCTAAACTCTCAACTATTCGGTAAAACAAAGGGGCCAACCAATGAAAAAGAAAATTTTTGCTAGCTTCATAGCATCATTATCCATGAGCGGTATCGCAATTGGACAAGAACTTCCACCAGCAGATGCGAAAGCAGGCGAGTGTTATGCAAAGGTGCTGATCCCTGCGGTTTATCAGACATCTCCTTCACAGGTTGTTGTGCAGCCTGAATCCAAATCAATGAAAAAGACCGAAGCGGTTTATCGTGAAATCACGAAAGAAGTGCTGATTGAAGAAGAAAGCTATGTGCTTGAACCGGTTCCGCCGGTTTATGAAACCGTCACCGAACAAATCCTTGTTGAGCCGGAGCAGATCATAAAAACCATTATTCCAGCGACTTTCAGAAATGAGAGCAAACAGGTCATGGTGTCTCCTGCCCGTGTGGAATGGAAGCAAGGCCGAGGCGCTTTCGAAAAGCTGGATAGTGCAACTGGCGAGATCATGTGCCGCGTGGAAATCCCCGCAGTATTTGAAACGGTCACAAGCCAGATCATTGACCAGCCTGCGACGACCACAGATGAGACAATTCCCGCGAAATATATCACGGTTGAAAAGCGCGTAATGAAAACACCGCCAACAACCCAGAAAAAAATCATTCCGGCCAAATACAAAACAGTGACCATCAAGGAACTGGTGACACCAGCTTCTTTCCAAGTCGAGGTTGTTCCAGCTCAATTTGCAACAATCGAGAAGAAGCAACTTGTGGCAAAAGAATCGATCGAATGGCGCCAGATCCTTTGCGAAACCAATACAACACCTGATCTGGTGCTTCGCCTTCAGCAAGCGCTTGTTTCAGAAGGCTATAGCCTTGGAACCGCACCAAATGGTAATTATGGCCCGGCAACAAAAGCTGCGATCCAAAAATACCAAAAGGACAAAGGACTGCCAACCGGTGGGCTCACCCTTACAACGGTTCAAAGCTTGGGTCTGATGACCAACAGCTAATTTGAGAACAGTCATTTCAAACCAGATGCCTCGCTTGTATAGCGGGGCTTTTTTTTTCGTTTGGGTTAATTCACTGTAGCAATTTCAACGGAGCCCAATAAGCGCTTCATCTGGGCAACTCCAGCATCGATTTTGAGTTGCAGCATTTGCTGACCAATCCTGGCACTGGCCAAGTATGGATTGCCCGCAATGCCCTGATCGTCCGTGCCCTTGAGCAGATTGCCTTCGCGCAATCGGAAATCGGTAGGTTTGAGCGCCATGATTTCAGATGTATCACGAATACCGGCATGCATCCCGATTTCCTCTTTGGTATGGCCCTGCTCAAGCAAATATTCAGTCTGCCCGTTCTTGTAATAATACTCATCCAGATTGAAAACCTGAATGCCTTCAGCCGCCCATTTAGAGTTGAGGCGTGAAGCAACACGGTTTTGCGCATCCTGGCTGTCACCACTATCGGCAAGCAGGAAGATGTTCTTGAACCCATGCAATTTCAGGCTGGCCGCCGTTTGTTCCAATACCTGCTCAAACACGTCTTCGCTTAGGGTCAAAGTGCCAGCATAAGGCATATGCCCCGAAGGTTTCGGCTCAATATCCCCTTCAGGTACATAGGCCATCACCGGCGTTACCAAGGTCTTGCCGACGCGGTGCGCAATATCATGACTTGTTTTATCGATGATGATGTTGTGCTTGCCCAGGGCCAGAAAAGGACCGCTTTGCTCTGTGCCGCCTTTTGGAATGATCTCATTGACATAACCATTGGCAATGGCCGTTTTCACCTCAGTCCAGGTCAGGCGCTCCAACTTTACACTAGGCACCGATGGCGGCGCAGCATCTTTGATGTTTTTCACATGGTTTTGAAATGCAAATCCCGCCAAAAGAACCGTCAGCGCGCCCGTATAAGCGATAGAGCGCCTGCGGGGAGTAGAAAGACTGGCGCTGACATTACCCCAGGCCCAGACGAACGGAAGGACGTAAATATCCTTCACCGACTTGAATGGATTCGGGTCTTGGCGGGAAAGGCCGAAAGTCAGTTTTTCCTTGGCCACCGGAATATAATGCGTTCCGAACATCTGGTCCCAGAAGGAAAAGATCAGGCCCATATTGCGATCAAAATGCTTCGGGTCCGATGAATGGTGAATTTGGTGCTGGGCAGGGCTGATAAAAATCTTGCTGAGCCAGACTGGATAATTCAACCAGATATGAGAGTGACGCAAATTGTAGCCCAAAAGATAAAAGAAAAAGGTCACAAAGTTCAAACCAAGGATCGTATAAACATCTGGCGGTGACGCCGTGAGAAAAAACATGCCCGCATAAGCCAATCCCTGAAAAAACATCACTGAGAGCGCGGTTAGCATCAGATCAACCGGATGCATGCGGAACAGGGTCATCGGGTTCAATTGCTCTGCCGAGTGGTGAACCTTGTGAAAATGCCACAGGATAGGAACCTTGTGGAAATAATAGTGCATCAGGAACACGCCGAAATCCAGTGCGATAACACTAAGCAAGGTATACAAAGCCAAAGCGAGCGGACCAGTCAGAATAGCGGTTTGCGGCGCTCCGAAAAGGCCCACAAAAATATCGTGGAACCCATAGGAAAGCGTATGGGCACCGATCATGAATTGCGCAATCAAACCGTAAAACAGAATTGAATTGGCGATAAAATACTTCATGTCCTGAATGGAAGATGGATGGAGCCAAATCTTAGGGTCAAATACATAGCTCAAAAACCCAACCCGTTTGTGGACCGGATTTCCCTCGGCGATATCTTCCATCAGATTGGCTTTTTCAACGCGCCAATAGACCAGAAATGCCAATACCAGCGACGTTATAAGATAGAATGCGTAAATCCTGCTGGATGGATTAAATACAGACATCAACTGTGAAATCGACTGGTTCTGGAAAGTTTCAAAAAACATTTGGCGGCCATTTGCTTGCGGTAATCATTGGCAAAGCAAAATTGGAAACATATCGCTCTGCCTCTTGCGCAAAATCTAGCAATACAAACCGAAGGAATGGTTAAGAACGCAAAGTAAATAACGCAGTCTACCAAATGCTAGGGTCAGGACCCATCAATTAACGCGAAATGGCGCCCGATAGGACAAGAAATACAAGGAAAAGATCGAAAAGCGGGGTTTACCCCCCGGTTGAGAGCTTTGACGAAGTAGTCCGCAGTCCTGGCGAAGCGTCCCTTGGATGGGGTAAATTCATCCTGATGCGGCGTCGCAAATGCTTGAAAACCAGAAGGTTTCCGTCGCATCTGCTCCTGCCATCAAACCAAATTCCCTCCCACCATATCGTGTCAATTAATGGGTCCTGACCCTAAAACCATTGCTTCTGCTTGATTTTATTCTGATTTAGGCGTGAAATAGTTTCCAGAGATGAATCGAACGGGAGAGAGCAATGACTGTAGCAGCAATTTTGTCCAATAAAGGCGGATCCGTAGTCACCGCAACCCCAACTACTACGCTTCAGGAGATTTCAGCCACACTGACCCAACACAAAATTGGGGCGATTGTTACGGTTGAGCCAGATGGCAGCGTCTGTGGAATTGCTTCAGAACGGGACGTGGTGCGCCAAATTGCAGACAAAGGACCCGATGCGTTGAACATGCCTGTTTCCAGTTGCATGACAAAGACTGTTATCGCCTGTAAAACTTCAGATACAATTGATCATGTGATGGGCATTATGAGCACGAAAAAATTCCGCCATATGCCTGTGATTGAAGATGGCAAACTGCTCGGTATCATCTCGATTGGTGACGTTGTTAAGCGCAAAATCGAAAGCGCCGAGCGCGAAGCTGAAGAATTGAAACAATATATTGCGGGATAGACTGAGCAGAATTGGGTTACTTCGCCGATAGATGGTCAAAGATACCTTGCTCTTCCAGCTCGCGCAGACGGGTCATCATTTCATTATAGCCCAGCTTGATTGCTTCATCAGCTTTGTGAAATTCGATCAGTCCAACATTTTTCAGTCTTGGCCTAATTGTGAAATCCGGCGGATCACCCGCAAGCCTGGCTCGCGCTATTCGATCCTGAATGATGTTGAATGATTCCACCATGACAGCGGTAACGCCTAAACGATTTTCCCGGTGCGCCTTTTTTTCATTGCGATGCATAAACGAAAACCACGAACCGACCTGGCCGTCTTTTTCGTCAACCAGCACATTGTCAAACGATTCATAATGAGATGGGCGAACAACCGTACCCCGCCCAAATGTCTCCGCGTTCAAATTAACTGCAATAACCAGATCGGGTTCATAAGCGCGACATACAGAAACTGGAACCGGATTGACCAATGCTCCATCAACCAGTTGGCGCCCGCCATGGGTAATCGGTGAAAACACACCGGGTAAGGCGTAAGATGCGCGTAGAGCTGGAACAATAGGGCCATCTGTAAGCCATACCTCATGGCCGCTACTGATTTCTGTCGCAACGGATACAAATGGTTTTTCAAGGTCTTCAATGGAAATATCAGCCATATGATCTTCCATCTTACCAGCAAGGCGCGAGCCATTGATAAGGCCGCTGCCACGCAAGGAAAAATCAAGATAGCGAACGATATTGGATTTTGTCAGCGAGCGGGAAAAGTCTTCCAACTCATCAAGTTTACCCGCAAGGTAACTGCCACCTACAAGAGCGCCAATGGAGGTTCCTGCGATCATTGAGATTGGCAAGCCGAATTCATCGACAGCTCGAAGCACACCAATATGCGCCCATCCGCGCGCAACGCCCCCGCCCAATGCGAGGGCTACGCCGCCGCATCGGCTTCTACCTGCAGGCTTGAATTCGGGACGTTCTTTGGCCTTTGCAAATGTGCGGGGATTGGATTTTGCAGCATCGGTTTCAGGAAGCTCTTGCAACACAGTATCTGAAACATCCGCTTGGGCCATTGTAATTGTCGAGGTCAAATCGGAATTGATGTCCTGGGGAAAACCATCCGGCAGCATTGTTTCTGCCATAAGCTTGTCACCGCTACGATGTATCGTATCTTCGGTTTCGCGGGACGTCTTCGTAAGGTTAGAGAACCAAGCCATGTTGTGATGTTATCTGATCATAGTTAATAAAGTGCAACAATTGCGGATCAACAGTTGATCGCTTTTTCATGGCTAAATAGTGGCTCTAAATAAAAGAGATATCCAGCAAAGTCTCGCATCATGGTAAAAGCCGGGGGCGGGGGAATTGCAGACCCGGGTGAGTAAGCCCTGGGAGCTAGGCTTTGTATACGTCCTCAGGATCGAATCTCACTTCACGATCTTCAATTTTCAAAGTTGTCTCGCCATTCTTGCCCGGTTCGACTATCCGGTAAAAACAGCTGACCCGTCCGGTATGGCAAGAGGCATCGGCTCCATCCACCTTTACCTTCATGACGATGGCATCCTGGTCGCAATCGGTTCTGATTTCCACCACTTGCTGGACATTGCCGGAGGTTTCACCTTTCAGCCAAATGGCCTTGCGGGAGCGGCTCCAATAATGCGCTTTTCCGGTGGTGATCGTTTTATCCAAAGCCTCAGCATTCATATGGGCAAGCATTAGAACTTCACCACTGCTGGCATCACAGGCAACAGCCGTTATCAAACCGTATGAGTTGAACTTGGGTCGAAAGACCGAGCCTTCTTCCTGCTCTTTTTGCGCTGCTGGGGCTTCAAATTGGCTCATATCAACATAATCACTTTGGAGGCATTTAATCGATTATCATCAGACCGCATTAGTCACGGTTCAAGCGCAACATAGTCATGAAATTCACCTGCTCGGCAGGGTCGTTCCTATAGGCTCCGGTAAAGCAGGTAGTTGTGGTTGTTGAACCTTGTTTCTTAATCCCGCGCATAGCCATGCACATATGTTCGGCTTCGATCATGATAGCAACACCGCGAGGGTTAAGCGCTTCATCGATGGCATAGGCGATTTCAGCGGTCATGTTTTCCTGGGTTTGCAAACGCCTGGCAAAAATATCAACTGTACGGGCGATTTTGGAAAGGCCAAGCACTTTTCCATCGGGCAGATAGGCCACATGCGCCTTGCCAATAATCGGAACCATGTGATGCTCGCAATGGGAGTGGAACGTAATATCACGCACCAACACCATATCATCATACCCGCCAACCTCTTCAAAAGTGCGCCCAAGCTCTTCTCGCGGATTTTGATCATAGCCGGCAAACAACTCGCCATAAGCTTTCGCAACACGCTTTGGTGTATCGAGCAAGCCTTCGCGCTCAATATCTTCGCCCATCCATTTCAACAAAGTGCGGACCGCATCTTCGGCCTCTTTTTGAGAAGGGCGCTCGGCTGCAGTTAAGATTTTGCGTTGAGTCCGCTTTTTGATGCCTTCAATTATGGCGTCCATATTGATCTTCCTCACGATTACTTCCTTTGACTACAAATAGTCGATCTCTCTCGAACCAGTCGCAGCCGGGAAGATCAAATCAGCCTTACAGGCTGTACTCAGATCAATTTGGCTTTGGCCGGGTTCCGGGGCTTCGATCTCGTTGTCCAACGATATGCTCTGCACGGTGACCAGACTTCCGGATTGCTCCGGCTACTAACAATATAGTGAGTTCAGCAAATAGATCAATGAAATGATCTTACAAGAGCAACTCCACAATTTAATGGCAAAGTGTTGAAGTTCGATTTCGTCAGGAATTTAGCCTTGCTATCAATTCCGGCAGTGCCTCGATACTTTCCAAAACATGATCCGCATGAGGCTCCAAAACGTCCTTGCCCGCCAAGCCAGTTGTGACGCCAATCCCAACGGCACCAGCATTTTGTGCTGTCTTGAGATCGTGCACGCTGTCGCCAATCATGGCGATTTCACTTGGTAATACGCCCAGCTTCTCGGCAAATCCGATGATCATTCCCGGCCTTGGTTTCGGCCCATAGCCACTATCACTGCCGCAAATGAATTGGAAAAAGTGCGTCATTTCCAATTTTTCCATATGGCTCTTGGCACCAAATTCACTGTCGTTTGTGGCAACTCCCAAGGGCAGGGACATCCCTTGCAGCCTGGCCAAACTGCCTGATGTAAAGGCAAAAGCTGCCGCATGGGCCGTAGAATGACGAGCGTAAAGTTGATCAATTTCCTTGACCAGCTCCGCGATGTCACTTCGCCCAATAAAGGGTGCCCAAGCCGTTGCCATATCAATGCAGCTTCCGGCAATGACCATGGAACTCGGCAAAAAGCCGTTGTCAGCCAGTTTAAACCCGCAAGCTTCAGCCATTTGGATACGGATCGCATCATTGTCGAGACACAAATCGTTGATCACCGACGCGGTAGATGGGCCATAGGTCTTTTGAAAGTCGATCAAAGTTCCGTCTTTGTCAAAAAGTACCCCTTTGATTTTCATGTTTTTGTATCCAGTTTCTTGAGCAATTTTTTTGCGCGGCCAGCGACAGACTTTCGTGTTTCGCCAGTCAGGCGCTCCAGCTGCGGTTTTAGCCATTTAAGCAAATCAGTATCCTCTTTGGTCCAAAGCGCCAGCGTTTCCATCGTATTATTGAGAACAATCCAATCAGGATGATGGGCCAAATTGTGCTTCAGCAATACCTTTGCCGTCTGCTTTTGGTTTTCAGACATTTCATTTGTCAGAAATTCAAACAGCTTGGCCAAGGTCCATTGGGTGGAAGGCTGGTCTATCTTTGAAACATCATTCAGCAAATGATCGAGATAGGGAACAATCCATTCCGGTTTTTTAACGCAAACGCGCCGGACCCCATTTGCCACCCGAAGTCTGACCAGTTCGTCGTCACTTTGCCAGGTATCGACAAGGGCTTGCAGTTTGCAGTGATCAACCAGGATTTCTTCAACAATTTCCACTGTATTGCCGAGCGAATTCGGATGGCCACCTTTAAAGCGATTTTCAAATATGGATACTTCGCTTGAGCCTTCCATCCTACTCTCCGAGGTCATGCCTAAAGCGCAGCGGATTGATCCGGGAAATAGTCTTCCAACACGCCTTCACGGTTCACATCAGCCGTACAACAGTGTAGCCCGCCGCCGAACGCATAAGCATCGCGCAAATCAACTGGAATGACATTCTGACCCAATTTATCCAATTGCTCCATCTGGTAGACTTCCGATGCTTCAACGCAGACAGTTTTTGGATCGAGAACCAGAACATTCATGGAAAGCCAGGTTGAAGAATAGCAAAGCGGCGGCGGTGAATTATGAGATGGCTGCGCAGCATCAACAATCTCCCAGCCATTCTTGTTAAACAGCTCTCTTTGAGCTTCCGGCAAGCGGCGTTGCGGATTATTGAGAATAAGACCGGGCCGGATCGGCGTGAACGTCGCATCAATATGAATTGGGTAGGGGTCGCCCGGAAAATTGACCGTGTGAACGCGGTGCTCCGGAAAATGTCGCTTGAGCCACTCAATGCCCTTCGTGTTGGTCGTAAACCCGTGCTGAACTACCAAGTCTTTACCAAAGCGCAATACATCCGCCGCATCAAATAGCGGCTCTTCATCTGTGGTGACGAAAAACTTTTCAGCAGCCCATTTCAGACGTTTCTCAACGCCGATTTTGTCGGACAAATAGTCCTTGTGATAATCCGCATCAGTCAGGCGCGGTTTTGGAGCCGCCTCATGGCGAAAATTAGGATCTTCATTGAAATAGCGCTGCATTAGCGGGCGATAACAAAGATACTCGAACCAGCGGCAGCGATAAGACATGGTCGCTTCAAGAATCTCGTTTCCAACAGTCAAAAGAACGTCCCGTGGCGGCATGCAACCAAACTGGCTATCCGTGTGAAAATCAGGCGTGGTAACAGGAAGGGAGAAGTCCGTTGGAGTAGGGCGGTCAACAATCACACCGCGCTTTTCAAGCATGGAAGCAAAATTATCCAAAAGCTCGTTACCGCGATCTATGGACTCTTGCGGACGTTTGCCCCAGGTGCCACGCATATCGCTGTCTTCGGGCACCTTGGCCTCAAGCGCAGGTTCATTGGGCGGAATATGGCAATCGGTCGCCCGCCCTACAATAACATGTTTTAGAGGATCCCATTCGTTCCATGAATTGACGATGGTTTTGGGGGGTGACTGATCTGCTGACATTGAAAATTTCCATTGATTGAACTTCGACTGTCAATAAACACTGTAATGGCAATTTGGGAAGTGTTTTGTGCGACAATAAATGTTGGAATCGCCCGCCATTGCCAAGCAGTAATTCCGGGTCACAGTTTGCCTACCTAACTCCGAACAATTGGTCTTTTCATTAACAAACAGAATAAATTTCACCCAAGGCGTTTTCATCGCTTGACTTCAAAACCTATAAGCCGTAATTCACGCCTCATCTTGAAGCGCTTCGCTTCTTGTAATGCGCGGGTGTAGCTCAGTTGGTTAGAGTATCGGCCTGTCACGCCGAGGGTCGCGAGTTCGAGTCTCGTCACTCGCGCCATTTTCTTGAAAATGAAAATGGCGAAGCGCATTTCCCCAAACATGTAACCTTGTATTTAGTGTTTCATGTTGCCGGAAAAACCGGGTGATTAGCTCAGCTGGGAGAGCAACTCGTTTACACCGAGTAGGTCGGCGGTTCGATCCCGTCATCACCCACCATTACTCTCCCTTCCTGACATTTGGTGAGTTATCGTTCGGCGAAAGTTCTGATAAATAACAAAAACCCGAAAGCATTTGCTTCCGGGTTCTTTATTTCCAGTGAATTCTCAGCTTACTTCTTCGCGCTCAGCAGCGGCGAGATATTCCGGATGGTTACGCGGCGGTTTTCGCGCTCGTCTGCTTCCGTTTTCACTTTGAGATATTGCTCGCCATAGCCTTGGGTCACAAGGTTCTCGGCAGGAACGCCATAAGACTCTACCAGAATTCGGGCAACAGTCTCTGCCCGTCGATCGGACAAAGTAAGGTTGTAGACATCGC
>JBAUHS010000164.1:0-5183 GCA_049680405.1 Salaquimonas sp.
GCAGTGTGTTCCAGAACACTTTCAGATATGCGCCGCGTGCTGCAAACCGCGTGAAATGCTCCATGCTGAAATATGGATCGAACAGGCCTTGTTGGAACACGATCGCGACCGGGATCACAATCATTGCCCCAATCAGAGCGATACCAGGCAACAATATCAGGCGTTTGTTCATTTGCCGAACTCCGATTTCTCGAAAAGCCATGCCGCCGCCGGGAATTATCCCGGCGGTAACAGGTCTAGTGCTTATTCAAGAATCCATTCTTCCCAGCGTTCCTTGATCTCGCCAAGATGCTTGCCTCAGAAGATTGCATCGGTCACGAACTGACCTTTTACATTATCTGGATAAGTAGGCATCGTCTTGCCTTTTGCCGGATCCATATGATCGAAAAGACCTTTCACCATGCCAGGATAGGAAACCATTTCCGCAAATTTTGCAGCACGTACAGGGTCGGTAAGCATGAAGTTGATATATTTCTGACCTTCTTCAACCTTCTCGGATCCCTTGAGGATGGCAACATAGGAAGGTTTCAAACCGCCGCCATTCCACATGATATCCACCGGTACTCCCTCGCTAGCGAGCTTGGTAACGCGGCCGTTCCACGCACTTGTAAATGCTACTTCTCCATCTGAAATCATTTGGATCGGTTGGGCTCCTGCTGTCCACCAAGCTGTAATATGTGGCTTGATCTCATCAAGTTTGGCAAAGGCGCGGTCCTGGCCTTCTTTGTCCGCAAGTACCTTGTAGACATCTGCAGGCGCAACGCCGTCAGCAATCAATGCAAATTCAAGATTGTCAATCGGCTGATTCTGAAGTGCTCTTCCACCTGGAAAGTTCTCGACATCCCAAAAGTCTGCCCATGAACTCATCTGCTTGCCTTCGGGCAGCTTGTCTGTGCGAACCGCCAGTATCGTCGTGTAAGTCGCCGCTATGCCGGCATCGGGTAGTTTGGCGTCTGTTGGAAGTACATTGCCGGGGTCGATTTTTGCCCAATCGAGCGGCTGAAGCCAACCGGAAAGGGATGCTGTTGCGTAGTCGATCGGATTGAGTTCAGTGACATCCCATGTGACTGTTCCCGCGGCCATCATCGCCTTGATTGCGGATGCTCGATCACTCGTTGCCAACGCGTTAACAGTGATGCCGGTTTCCGCCGTAAAGGGATCATCAAACACCCCCTTCATGACCTGCGCAAGACCACCCCCGGAACCTGCATAGTTGATTGTATCTTCCGCATTGGCGGTGGCAGTTGCCACCACTACACCAAGCGTCATTGTCGATAATAATTTAAGAATTCGCATGTCTCACTCCCTTTTAGTTTGTCTGTTTTTAATCATCCGCGAGAAACGCGGCATCCTTCGGATCGAAAGCCAAACGGATAACTTCTCCAGGATGAGGCAATGTTTGATGCCCTGATCGCTGGGTTCGTATTTCCAGAAGACGTCCCGATTTTACTCTCACAGTTCTGGCAACCACAGAACCATGGAATGTTTCATCCTCAACAACCCCGTCGAAAGCCAGATAACCGGTCGGAACTGTTTGGGTTACTGGGTAAAGCCGCTCCTTGCGTATACTGATTGCGGTGGCCTTAGACCTACCAACCTGAATATCGATTCCCAAATCAGGAACGCTGCAATTTTTGTTGCCAAAGGAAACGAGATCGAAAACGTTTGATTGGCCGATGAAGTCTGCGACAAAACGATTGCGGGGAAGGTCATATAACGTTTCCGGCGCGTCGATTTGGACAATCTTTCCATCTTTGAGGATTGCTACACGGTCTGAAAGGGTCAGCGCTTCAGTCTGATCGTGAGTCACAAACAGGACTGTTGATCTGACGTCCCGGTGAATTCGCCTGATTTCCATCTGCAATTCCTCGCGAAGTTTCAAATCAAGCGCTGAGAGACATTCATCCATAAGCAAAACCGGTGGTTCTGCCACAATTGCTCGCGCCAACGCCACCCGTTGACGTTGGCCTCCCGACAAAGCTGCGGGTTTTCGGTTTGCGTATTCATCTAGCCGGACCATGGACAGCGTATCTGCCACACGACGCTCGATCTCATCGCGGGGAACCTTGCGCATACGCAAAGGAAAAGCCACGTTTTCTGAGACGCTTTTATGTGGAAACAGGGCGAAGTTCTGGAAAACCATGCCGACATTGCGGTGCTCTGGAGCAACACCAGTCAAGGGCCGGTTTCCAATATAGACCTCACCTGAGGTCGCATCCGCAAAGCCTGCCAGAATATTGAGAGCGGTTGTTTTGCCAGAACCCGAGGCCCCAAGAAGCGTCACGAATTCACCTGGCGCAATGTCGAGTGAGAACTCTGACAAAGCTAAAGTTTCACCAAAACGCTTGGTGACTTTTTCGAAACGTACGGGTGAGCCCAGCATCAGATTTCTTTTATGTACATAGTGTCTATTTTTCATAGCTTGATCAAAAATGGACACTATGTCAATATTTTTTATATGACCGTTAGATTCTCGCTATCAATAGAAACAAATGCCGCTCCCGAGGGCGGGGTCAGCATTGCCGAAATCCTGGAAGCGCGCGCAATCGGCAAGAAGAGTGCCCGCAAGCGCATCCGCACGCGGGCAAAACTTTTAGCTGTTTCCGCAAGGGAACTTGAAAAGGTTGGTTATGACAGCCTGACCGTTGACCACTTGGTTAAAGCAGCAGGCATCGTGCGCGGAACCTTTTATCTGCACTTTTCCAGTCGCGCTGATATCGTGAAGGCCATACTGAAGAAATATTGGGCAATCGGCCGGATCTATAGGCCAAAGGGCGGAAAGAATCTGGATCTCAAATCGTCGATCCATCGGACGAACAGCTATCTGGTTGCATTGGCAGCGCATAACCCACGACTTTTAGAGGCAAGGGAAATACTTGTTCGCGAAGACCCTGAAATTACCTCTCGTATGGCATCTGTAAACAGCCGTTGGACAGAAATAATCCTTCGCGATCTAATCCGTCGCGATATCGTGCATGGACGAGAAAACCTGGAGTTTCATCGAATGAAAATCCGAGCAGTCATCAACATGTCTGACATGCTGCTTGCAGACGTGCCGCGATTATCGGGGAGTAAGGACAAGCACACACCACCGAACTTGGAAATGGTGGTCAGTGTTCTGGATGACCTTTGGTATCGATCTTTTTACCTGCGCGAAGGCGGCGAAGCATAGAAAGTAGTTTGGTTGCTAAGCCAATTTACAATACAGTCAAAGTCCGCTTTTGGCGTTTGGCCAATCACTATCATGAGATGCTAAACTACCGCACCCCTCCCATTATCGCTTCAATCACTGCGGTTCCCACCGAAGCGGGCATTCAAGTTATTTCACCGAAACGATACTTTTTTCTACAGGAATGCAATTTAAGCAACAAATAATCAAATTACAGACTTTTATTGAAAAGCAAGATAGTGGGACATAGGCACATTGAATCAGCTATTCCAAGAATTGTGGTTTGATATTCTAACGATAGTCGATATCCATGAGGATGGTGAAACTTCGTTGGAAATAATCATTTATGTTAACTGAAAAATCGAGACAGCTATTGACAGTTGAGCCCCAAAGAAGTCGCGGTGCAGCGTCAGTATCGGTTCATCAAAAAGAAAATCAATCTCGACTGGAAGACCTTTACCAACAAGGTTGCGCAAAAGTCCGCTTTCCCAAAATATACCATTCCAAACACTTGGAAGCTGTGATGATAAATACCGCTGGAGGTTTGACCGGTGGCGACCAAATAGATTGGCAGTTTACATCAAGAGAAAATTCCAGTCTGACTGTGACGTCGCAGGCCTGTGAACGCATTTACCAATCTTCAGGCGGTGTTGCTCAAATTCATGTGAATTTGAGAGCTGAGAAAAATTCCACCCTTTTCTGGCTGCCACAAGAAACGATCTTATTTGAGCAATGCGCCGTTCATAGAAAATTCGATGTATTTTTGGAACATGGATCAAGGCTTCTGCTGGTTGAGCCTTTGATATTCGGCCGAAAGGCGATGAACGAGGCCATCATGAACTGCCAGTTTAAGGAAGACTGGCGGATTAGAAACTCTGACGGCTTGATCCATGCGGAAGCTGCCTGTTTCAGTGGTCATGTAGAAAAGCAATTGCAGCACAAGGCAGTTCTGGACGGTCATATCGCGATTGCTACAATTTTGCTGATTGCATCGAACGCGGCAACAGACCTTGAGGGTAAGTTGAATCTGGCCAGAGCCATTATTGGTGATGCGGGCGGCATATCTTTGTGGGAAGTTGGATCAACTGGCAAGCTTCTTGCTAGGATAGTCGCAAAAGATGGATATGATCTAAGGAAATGTTTAGTCCCCCTTATCACACTGCTTATTGATGATGCACCCCTGCCCAAATCATGGGCAATCTAGGAGTATGCGCCTATGCATTTAATGCCTCGTGAAAAAGACAAATTGCTGATTTCCATGGCGGCAATGGTCGCAAGAAAAAGACTCGAGCGCGGGGTGAAATTGAATCACCCTGAAGCAATTGCCCTTATCACAGATTTTGTGGTGGAAGGAGCCAGAGATGGTCGAACCGTCGCTGATTTGATGAGCGCAGGGGCGCATGTGATTTCTCGAAACCAGTGCATGGAAGGCGTGCCTGAAATGATTCATGACATTCAGGTTGAGGCGACTTTTCCCGATGGCACAAAACTGGTCACAGTGCATGAGCCAATACGATGAGTGAAAGCAGAAAAATGATCCCTGGTGAAATCATCACACCTGAAGGTGACATTATTTTCAATCTGGGCGTGGTCACGCTCGAATTAAAAGTAGCAAATACAGGCGATAGGCCAGTTCAGGTTGGGAGCCACTATCACTTTTACGAAACCAATTCAGCGCTTCATTTTGATCGCGAGATTGCCCGCGGTATGCGCCTTGATATTGCTCCGGGTACGGCTGTTCGGTTTGAACCGGGCCAAACGCGGGACGTAACGCTGATCCCGATTGGCGGCAAACGCGAAGTCTATGGGTTCAATCAAAAAGTAATGGGAAAACTGTAATGCCATCCAAACTCTCCCGGGCTGCCTATGCCGATATGTTTGGTCCTACAACTGGCGACATCGTGCGCCTTGCGGATACCGAGCTGTTCATCGAAGTTGAACGTGACCTAACCATCTATGGTGAGGAAGTGAAATTCGGTGGCGGCAAAGTTATCAGGGATGGTATGGGCCAGAG
>JBAUHS010000165.1:0-1825 GCA_049680405.1 Salaquimonas sp.
TCGTTCTGAACATTTAGGGGTTGCAGAGGATGATTGTTATGGATTCCAAAGCCCAGCTAACGGCGGACTTAATTGCCAAGGTCGCCGCAGGCAAAGTAGATATTGTTAACGCTGCCAAACTGCTGAACAAATCCCGAAGAACCATCGAACGCTATTTGGACAAGTACCGGAAGGTAGGCATTCAATTTATTGTTCATCAAAACAGCGGCAGATCGCCAGCAAACAAAACCAGTGATGATGTGAAGCGTGCTGTGCAGGCGTTGATTAAAGAAAAGTATTTCGATGTCAACCTGACGCATCTTGGCGAACTTCTGGCAGATAACGAAAACTTCTTTATCAAACGCGAAACGCTGAGAAGTTGGGCGCATGAGATACACCATGTCAAGCGCGCCAAACGAAGGCGGTCACAGGTCAGGAAACGAAGGGAGCGGATGGAATCGCCGGGTCTGCTGTTGCAAATGGATGGCAGTCCACATCGCTGGTTTGGCAACAAGAAATCTTGTCTGATTGCAATCATCGATGACGCAACCAGCGAAGTACACGCCGAGTTCTTCGAGTCTGAAACGACATTGGGATGCCTGAAGGTATTGCGCGACTTCATCGCCCAAAAAGGTTTGTTTAAGGTACTGTATGTCGACAGAGCCGGTATATTCGGTGGTCCGAAACGCTGCAATTTCTCTCAGGTACAACGGGCCTGCAATGAACTAGGCATTGAAATCATCTTCGCCAATTCGCCGCAGGGAAAAGGTCGGGTTGAACGGTCGTTTGATACCTTCCAGGACCGGCTGATTCCGGAGTTACGGCTCAACAAGATCGTCAATATGGCCAGTGCGAATGCCTATCTTCAGGGAACGTTTATCCCGTCGTTCTGGAATAAATCAATTCAGGTGATGCCTCGAAGCGACGGGTCTGAATTCACAGCAGTTCCTGATCACATTGACCTGGATGAGGTCTGTGTCATCAAAGATTACCGAAAAATACGCAATGACCACACGTTCAGTTATGCCAACAAATTTTACCTAATTGATTCGCCTCTGAAGCGTAGCATTGCAAAACAGCGCATCGAAATCAGGACATGTGATGATGATGGATTTACGGCCTACTTTGCTGGAAGGCGGCTAGTGGTATCCGAAGTTATTGAACCCACAAAGCCGTCAATGTTTGATCTCGACATTCAGAAGAAACTCGACGTATTAAAGCTGGCCGACGAACTGGGTAGTGTCACTGAAGCCGCCCGCAGAAGCGGCGTGTCTCGCGACACAATTTACCGGCACAGACAAATACTTCGCGAGCACGGCCCGCAGGGATTGAGGCGACAAATGACCAATGACCACCACCACAAAAACAGAGCCAGCAAAGATCTGGAAAAGACTGTCCTGCAATTCTCATTGGACAACCCTCATCTGGGCCAGGCTCAGGTCGCCCGGCAAATCAAAAAGGTCTACAAAATCGATATCAGCCCCAGCGGGGTTCGGGGCATATGGCTGCGCGAAAAAATGCAGACAACTGCGCTAAGACTTCACAAATCCAATTCGATGGCCATCGTCGAATAGCTGATTGGCCCAGGGTTGATATCAATCTATCGATTTGCTACGCTGCTACGACAGGTGAGTCAGCCGAGGGAACTGCCCCCTTGGCTGCTCGCAGAACCCGGCGTGAACCTCTCAGTTCACCGGGCTCCCATTGTTCCAACTCTAAACTCTCCACAACCACACCAATGAACAAAGAGCGCGGGCTGTTTTCGTTTAACGCGATCAAGCCAGGCAATAGCTCTGTTCTTGTGACCGCGCAGTCGTTTGTATTTTCGCATTGCCCAACGAACAAT
>JBAUHS010000166.1:0-32473 GCA_049680405.1 Salaquimonas sp.
ACATCAGCATCAGAGAGCGGTTTGTACCGCCCGCCCTCCATACCCATGCGGATTGGCTTGATATCATCTGTCAGTGGAGCGGCCCTGACTGCGTGGCGTGCTGCCCTCCCCCCGGACCGTGCTGCTCTAGCGTTAGGCGTGGCTGTAACTGTCATACTTTTTCTCCTGAAAGACAGATATCAAAATCATTCTAAAACTTGACCCGAGCCGATGTCGGGTCATACATTGGCTTCAATGATGCTTCTGCAGCAACACGAACTCCGGCAATTTCAATTTCATAAGAAGATGCAAGAACTTCATCCGGTTTCTCTCCCTTACAAGGCACATAACCTAGCCCGATTGCGCCGCCGAGCGTATGACCATAATTTGCCGAGGTCACATAGCTGACGATTTCACCATCGCGAATTATCGGTTCGTTGTGATACAAAAGAGGCTCAGGATCAGTAAGCTTGAACTGAACCATCCGCATATTCAGGCCCTCTTCTTTTTTGCGAAGAACGGCATCGCGACCGATAAAACTTTCTTTGGATGTTTTAACCGCAAAACCAAGGCCAGCCTCCAGAACATGATCCTCTTCGGTAATGTCATGGCCAAAATGGCGGAAGGCTTTTTCAATCCGGCAACTATCCATCATGTGCATGCCGCAAAGCTTGAGATCAAAATCTTTCCCCGCCTCAAACAAAATTTCAAACGCATGGCCGCACTGGTCAGAGGAGATATACAACTCCCAGCCAAGTTCTCCCACATAGGAAACCCGGTGCGCACGCGCATGACCCATGCCAAGTTCAATTTGCCTGGCGGTTCCAAATGGATGATTATCATTGCTCCAGTCGTGATATGGCGCAACAACTTCAAGCAGTTTGCGGCAATTGGGGCCCATCACTGCCAAAACACCTTCATTGGCTGTCACATCGACAAAGGATACGTTGGCATTGCCTTTGTGACGGTTGAGCCAACTCATTTCGCGAACCATCGTCGCTGCCGGCGTTACAATCACAAAACTCGTTTCCCCAAGCCGCGTGACCGTCACATCAGCCTCAATACCGCCGCGCTCGTTTAGGAACTGAGTATAAACGATCTTGCCGGAAGGAACTGACATATCAGCCCCACATACCTTGTTAAGGAAAGCTTCCGCGTCACGTCCGTCGACACGTATCTTCCCGAAGGACGACATGTCGTACATGCCAATATTACTGCGAACAGCATTGTGTTCACTGGCAGCATTATCAAACCAGTTCTGGCGCTTCCAGGAATATCGATATTCCCGCTCTTGTCCTGCATTGGCGTACCAATTGGCACGCTCCCATCCGGCAGCTTCACCAAAAACAGCGCCTTGTTGATTGAGAAGTTCGTGAAAAGGTGTGCGCCGAACGCCTCTTGCCGTTGCTTTCTGACGATACGGGAAATGATCAGCATATAAAAGTCCAAGTGTTTCCTTTGCGCGTTCATAAACAAATGTCTTGTTGCCCATAAAGGGCTGCATCCTGCGAATATCGACATCGGACAAATCAAACGGCGGATGTCCATGTTCCATCCAATGCGCAAGGGCCATACCCGCGCCGCCGGACGATTGAATGCCGATTGAGTTGAATCCGGCACAGACAAAATAGTTTTTGAGTTCAGGCGCCTCACCCAAATGATAAGCATCATCCGGCGTAAAACTTTCCGGTCCGTTGAAGAAGGTATGAATTCCGGCTGTTTCCAACACCGGCATACGCTTGATCGCCTGCTCCATGATTGGCAGGAAATGATCGAAATCTTCCGGCAACTGGTCAAAACAGAAATCTTCCGGAATACGCTGTTTGCTTTCAAGGGATGGCCAAGGTTTTGAAACCGGTTCAAAAGCTCCTAGCAGAATCTTGCCTGCGTCTTCCTTGTAATAAGCGCACTCATCAGGAACCCTTAGCACCGGAAGCTGCTTCAGCCCTTCAATTCCTTCGGTAACGATGTAAAAATGCTCACAAGCCTGAAGCGGAATATTAACACCGGACATGCGGCCCAATTCATGGGCCCAAAGTCCGCCGCAGTTGACAATATAGTCTGCATCGATGGTACCCTGCTCGTCCGAACCATCCCGTTGCCACGATACGCCTGTAACGCGCTTTCCATCGTCGTGAACCGCCGTCACTTTGACGCCTTCAATCACCTCGGCGCCCATTTGCCGTGCGCCTTTTGCCATGGCAAGCGCAATGTTTGATGGGTCTGCCTGACCATCCAATGGCAACCATACGCCGCCTGTCACACCATCAAGATTGATGTGCTCATAGCGGTTCTTGATTTCCTGAGCCGATATTTCCTCAACATCAACGCCAAATGCCCGTGCCATGGAAGCCGAACGGTGCAACTCTTCCAGACGCTCATTGGTCAGGGCAACAGAAATGGATCCACATTGGCGAAAGCCTGTTGCAACGCCTGTTTCCGCTTCAAGTTTTGTATAAAGATCAGCAGAATATTTCGCGAGGCGTGTCATGTTCTTGGTGGCACGCAATTGGCCGATTAGTCCGGCCGCATGCCAGGTCGTGCCGCAACACAATTGCTTGCGTTCCAAAAGAACAACATCCTTCCAGCCTAACTTGGCAAGGTGATAAGCCACAGAACATCCGGCAACGCCGCCGCCGATAACCACTGCCCGCGCTTTGGATGGCACAGATTTCAAATCAGACATTCAACTCTCCACCAACACAATACCCCTGCTCAATCAGGGTTTCATTAAGATGCTTGATATGGGTTGGACCAACCTCGCAGCAACCACCAACAATGGTCGCGCCCGCTTCAATCCATTTTATCGCATGGGCCGTGTAAGCGGCTGGATCGAGGTCCTTACGTACTTTCAAACCAGCTACGGTCCCTCCGGCATCCAATGCATCGATAGACGTAAAACCGTTTGCATAGCCACCAAATGGCAGGCCGTATTCTTTTAAAATCGCCATACCCTGGGTCACAGCTTCAGGCCATGAACAATTGATCAAGACCGCGCTGGCCCCTGCATTTTTTGCAGCCATGGTAGCGTCAGCGAGACTTTCACCGGAGCGTAGTTTCGTGCCCTCGCCATCAACAACGGTCATGCCGCACCACACCGGTTTTCCACTTTCAACGCCAGCTGTCACCGCCGCTTTGACTTCCACAATGGTGGAAAGTGTTTCGCACAAGAACAGGTCAACATGTTCCTGTTGTTCCGCGGTAATTGCCCGGTAGCTGGCAAGGCACGTTTCCAAATCTGGAACAAGTTCCGGTTTGTAGCTGGCGACCATCGGCGGAAGGCAGCCAGCGATTTTCACATCCTTGCCGCCCCTTGCCGCCTGTGCAACTTCAATCGCCTTAGCTTGCAGTGGCTTAAACAATGCACTGACACTATCACGGGCCAAGCGTTCCGGCGTAGCCGAATAGGAATTCAGCGTGATCACTTTGGCACCTGCATCAATGTACTCCGCATGCACTTGTGACACGATTTCAGGCTCATCCATCATGACTTGCGCCGACCACATTGGAGATGGCGGTTTTTTCGAGCGGTGGATCAATTCCTGGCCCATCCCTCCATCAAGAAGAACGATATTGCGCGTCATGCCCGTAGCCTTTCATTTTCAGGATCGAACAAGGGTTGATCTTCCTGAACATGCGCCTTGAACCGTTCGCCATAAATCTCAACTTCAAGCTCAGTTCCTGGTGCAGCGAGGTCTGTGCGAACCATTCCCAGCGCGATCGATTTATCGATCCTGTGCCCCCACCCGCCAGAGGTAGTTTCGCCGACAACTTCGCCATTGTGCCAAAGGGTCGACATATAAGGTGCATCATGTTCACCGGCATCGACAATCAAGGTCACAAAGCGTTTACGAATGCCTTCCTGGCGCTCTTTTTCCAAAGCTGCCTTGCCTTTGAAATTCGGCTTGGACCATTTCACAAATCGTCCAATGCCACCCTGCAAAATAGTATAGTCGGTTGACAGATCACCCTTCCAGGTCCGGTAGCCTTTTTCCAGACGCAAAGAGTCAAGGGCATACATCCCAAATGGTTTCAACCCATGCTTGTGGCCCGCCTCCATCAATGTGTCATAAATTTCGCCAGCCACATCATTGCGGCAATGGATCTCCCATCCCAATTCGCCAGCGAACGACACCCGGAAAAACATTGCATCATGCGCATCCACGGTACCGCGCTGAATGGATAGCCAGGGCAGTTTCAAATCCGCCGACGAGCATTCAGACAGAATTTGCCGTGAATTCGGCCCCGTCAGAACAAAGGTTGTATAGTCTACTGTGTCGTCCTGAATGGTGATGCTGCCATCATCTGGCAGATGTTTTTTGAGCCACTCATAGTCATGCCATTGAGCCGAAGCCGCAGTGATGCACAATACACCCTCTTCTTCTATCCGGGCGAGCGACATCTCCGTAACAATGCGGCCCCTGTCATCAGCAAAATAGCCAAGACCCATGCGCCCCACTTTTGGTACGGAGCCCGTTATCAGCGATTCAAGCCATTCCACAGCCTTTTCACCGCGAACGGCAAAACGGGAAAAGCCGCACAAATCCAGAATACCTGCCGCATCACGCACAGCGAGACATTCTTCGCGAATGCGCTCAAACCAGGGCCCTTTGCGGCTCCAGGTCTGTGTTGCCTCTTCGGATGTATCATCGCCTTCATGAGCAAACCAATTTGCCCGCTCCCATCCGTTATAAGCGCCAAATACCGCACCGCTTGCTTTCAGGTTTTCATGAACCGGAGATAGTTTTTTGTCGCGCCCGGCAGGCCAGGCATGACGTGGGAAATGCATCGCATATTCATGACCATAGGTTTCCATTGCCTTTTGGTAGCAATAATCATGATCAGCATAGTCTGTGTAACGGCGCGGATCGCAGGACCACATATCCCACTCGGTTTTGCCTTCGGTGATCCACTCGGCCAGCACTTTGCCGGCCCCGCCGCCTTGGGCGATTCCAAAGGTGAATGAATGCGCTTCAAATGCGTTTTTAACGCCAGGCATGGGCCCAATCATCGGCAAACCATCTGGAGCGTAAGGAATAGGTCCATTGATAACCCGGCCAACGCCTTGGGAGCCAAGGATCGGAACCCGTGCCATTGCGTCTTCGATGTAATACTCAAGACGGTCAAGATCATCGGGATAAAGCTGGAAGGAGAAATCATCGGGCATCGGATCATCCGGAGTCACCCAATGGGCTTTGCAGTTTCGCTCATACGGCCCAAGGTTCAGCCCGTTCTTGTCTTGCCGAAGATAGTAAGACGTGTCCACATCACGGAGCAGAGGCACTTTGTGGCCTTTTTCCTTGGTCCAGGCTTCAAGCTCGGGAATCTCCTCGGTCAGAAAATACTGATGGCTCATAACCACCATTGGTACAGTGCGCCCGCCATAGGGCTTGAACCATTCACCTACGCGCTGGGCATAATATCCGCATGCATTGACGACATATTCACACCGAATATCACCCTTGTCTGTATGGACAATCCATTCGTCACTGCCATCAGCAGATTCTGCGCGCGAAACGCCCGTTGCCGGAGTATGACGCATAATATGCTGGCCCATGGCACGAGCCCCCTTTGCAAGGGCTTGGGTTAGCTGCGCCGGATCAATATCACCGTCCAGAGGATCCCACATGCCACCTTCAATGTCATGGGTCTCCATAAATGGATGCAAATCCTTCAATTCTGTCGGGCTCTTGATATCAATATTCAAGCCTTGATAGCGGCCCATTCCAGCTACCCGCTCAAACTCAAGCATCCGCTCTTTCGAATGCGCCAGGCGAATGGAGCCCGTCACAGCATAGTTCATCGGATAATCAACCTCATCAGCCAGTCTGCGATAAAGCTCAAGGCCATAGCGCTGCATGTTCATGACAGCCCAAGAGGATGAGAAATTTGGGCAGTTGCCAGCCGCATGCCAGGTGGAACCAGCTGTCAGTTCATTTTTTTCAAGCAGAACGCAATCTTTCCAGCCAGCTTTGCCGAGATGGTAAAGACCTGAGACGCCAACAACGCCCCCTCCAATGATCACTACTCGCGCATGACTTGGCAATTTCTTGGAATCTGCTTCAGACATCTTTTCTACCTCTTTGTTTTGACTCATCAATTTCTTTTACGAAATCGAATTTCTGATCAGTAATTCGGCGGGGAAATGATCCAGATCACCACCGCTTCTTCATCTGATTTATTGTGCCAGCTATAAGGTTGGCGGTTAAACTGAAAACTGTCGCCTTTGCGCAAAAGATATCGATGCTCACCAATGGTGATTTCTAATTCACCGGAAACAACATATCCGCCATCTTGCGTGTCCCGCGCTTCCATCAAAATTCTCTTTGCGCCAGGGGCAAAAACAGATCGAATCATCTCGAATTCGCCGCTGATATCCGGCGATAGCAATTCTTCCTTCAATCCATCTTCCACTGAACCCATCACAGCTCTTGCACTGGAGCGAACGATCCATCCGCGCTCATCCTCCGGCGCATCCTCATGGCGAAAAAAGAAACTGACCGGAACCTGAAACAAGGCCGCAATGGATTTTAGATCAGGAATCGAAGGATCCGTTTGCCCACGCTCCACCTGGCTCAGCCATCCCACTGAACGGCCCAGCGTGTCGCATAGGGCTGAGAGCGTAATACCGCGTGACTTGCGCAAGGAGCGGATATCGGCGCCCACATGGGTTTCAACAACCGGTGATGGAATATTTGGAAAATCAGCGCTGCGAACAGTCGTATTCAACTTGCTTTTCAGAGCATTTGCAGCAGCGGTCTTATTTAACTCAATTTGATGAGCCGCAGAATCAGAGAGTTTGCCAGCAGAATTCGCAACGCTCTTTACGCTTTTTTTCTTTCCTGCCTGCGCTGAAACCGCTTGATTCACCAATCTGTTCTCCCACCAGATTCATCCATCCTCGCAAGCACTCCCACGCGCGAGGAAAAATGAAATTATGAAAGATATTTTCACTGAAATGAATTTTTTGCAAGCATATTATTTAACTGGATGAAAGATATCGCCTTGATATTCATCTTTTCAACTTCCGATCAGTCCACGCTCGCGAGCCGCACGAAGATAATCCGCCTCGGCAATGCTCAAGGCAGTTGCAGCGCCCACTTTGCCTTCCATGAATTCAGTCAGTCTTGGGCCAAGCGCCCGGCGCAACAAATCCGTTGCCTCACTGGCTGGATAGCGGGTAATGCCCTGCCCGTCATTTTTATCGAGTTCCGCAAGCAGGTTTTTAGTCAGCCGGCCGGGCGCATAGTCTTTAACCAGCCAAAAAGCGCTGTCGCGATGTTTTTCGAGCATTTCCGCATCAAGACCCTCAAGCGCTGTTACAAAGGCAGCTTCAGCTTGCTCATTAGTGGCGCTGATCGGTATGGCAAAACCATCCCACCATAGGGTTGAGGCAGGCTTGCCGTCTGAAACAACCGATGGAGCCGGCAGGATTGCCATTTTACCAGCGACGCGGCTAACCGCAGGATTGTCCAATGGCCCAGCGCTGGAAGACCAAAGCACGGACATTGGCGCGCGGAATTTGAGCAGATCATCCAAAACTCTCGCAGAATCTGCTTCCATATGGTCCTCAGGCAAATATTCAGCCAGCTTCTTCATTCGCTCCAGTGTCGCAATGCCAATTTCATCAGACACGGAAGGGTTATTGGCGTCATCCAGCCATTTGCCACCAGCTGCAAGAAATTGATCCACAAATTCCTGGGTGAGATTCCACCCGCCTTTAAAAGCCAGCGAAAACGAATGGGTATAGAGTTGAGAACCTTTTAACTTTTCTCCCGATGCCAAAAAGGTATGATAATCCTTCGGGATGGTTATTTTCTCCTGATTGAACAGTTCTTCGTGAACCATCAATGCTCTTGTATTTGCAGCCACGGCAATCGCCACAACCTTCCCGTCGATTCTAATAATCTGGCGCGGATGAAGTTTGCCTTTGTATTTTTCAGCCAGATCATCCAGTGGGCGAAGCAGATTTTGTTTCGAAAGCCTATACAACGAAGCATTGGAAACGCCCACCATTGCGCCAAGATCACGGTCTGGCGCTATGGCATCAGTGGTGACGCTTGTTGCATCAAACTCGAAGCTGGCTTTCACATTGCCGCATTGCTCCATTTCGCTGACCACATTTTTCCAAAATGGGTAATTCGGCAGATTTATGGTCAATTCCACATTGTTCGGGTTAAGGCAGGCAGCGATTCCGAGACCTGGCACGATCATCAATCCGATCGCCAAAACACCAGCAAATGCAGCAATTGCGTTCGATCTTGTCTTATGCTTTCGCTTGAAACGCATCCAAAAGCTCCTTGATTCCTGTCAAAACGGTCTGGCAATCGGTGCGCCCGATTGTGCTCTATGGCAATTTTCCTGCCCGATACAAACTGCTTAACAGGTTATGTGATAAGCTTCTAGCGCTTCACCTATAGACAATCGATCATTTGAACGATAAACACCGCGCGAACCATTCAGTCTGACGGTCATATTTTTTTGTGAGCGAAGGGCATGAACCCTATTTTTCCATTGATATTGCCAGTTAAAACTGGTTTGCAATGAATGAGGGCAAGAAAGGCCGATTTCGGCCAGCTAACTGAACATTTTGAAATTGATTTTTATCGATTTGATCTGTTCCGATCTTAATGAGGACCTAAAGTGAGCACCTTTGATAAAGTAGCCGATATCATCTCGGAAACCAGTGAAATTCCACGTGAGGAAATCACACAAGATAGCCATACAATCGATGATCTCGGCATTGATAGCCTTGACTTCCTCGATATCGTATTTGCTGTTGATAAAGAGTTCGGGATCAAAATCCCTCTCGAAACCTGGACACAGGAAGTCAACGACGGAAAAGCTTCTACCGAAGAATATTTCGTTATGAAAAACCTTGTCGCAAAAATTGATGAATTGGTTTCTGCCAAGGCATAACGATTGCAATGATCTTTGATCACGCAACTATTTGATATTTCACAGGCCCCGCGGGGCCTGTTTTGTTCTAGATTGCTAAAAGACCTTGGCCCATAAGTCTAAAGGCAACTCAGACTTAATCGCGGAGAATGTGATGCGACTCGAATACTTCCAGATGATCGACAAGATTGTCGAACTCGACCTTGAGAAAAAAGTCATGCGGGCAACCTCTGTGGTTCCCAATGAAAGCACGGTGTTTGAAGGCCATTTTCCAGGTCATCCTCTGGTTCCCGGCGTATTAATGATCGAAACCATGGCTCAGTGTTCCGGCATTATGATCATGCACACGATCGATTTCACGAAAATCCCGCTGCTTGCGAGCGTTAAAGAAGGCAAATTACGCGATTTTGTTGGCCCAAAGGCTGAACTTGAGATCAAGGCCGAGATGGAACACGAAGGTTCAGGCTATGCGGTTACAAAAGCCGAGATACGTTCAGGCGGCAAACGCGTTGCCAATGCTCAACTGACCTTCACCATCATGCCCTTCCCGAATCCGGAACTCCAAACCCTGATCAAGGGACAGGTAGCCGATATGAAAATCGATTTATAATCAATCAGGCCTCTTTTCGGTTCAAATCATGGCATAGGTTGCCGAACGGAAAGCTTCACCTCAGTTTGGGGGTGTTTTTAATTCTGTAAATTGATATTAGAAGTTATGCGTTTCTGATAATTCAGAATACCTTTGTTACAATACGACCGGGGCGCTGGCCTTGGCTTTGGAAGACCAGATGACAAATACGACGAATGAAGTTTGGATTACCGGCATCGGCATGGTGTCATGCATGGGCGAAGGCGCCGCCACTCACTGGCAGGCACTAAGTGGCGACAAAGCCCCCAAAGCTGTTATCGATACAGAAACTTTCAAGCCCTATGCTGTCCATCCCCTTCCTGAAATGGACTGGGCTCTCCAAATGCCTCGCAAAGACCAGCGCCAGATGGAAAACTGGCAGCGTCTGGGTGTTTATGCTGCAGGCCTCGCGCTAGATGATGCAGGCATCAAAGACAAGGAAGAACTGGTTTCTACAATGGATCTGGTTGTTTGTGCTGGTGGTGGTGAGCGCGATCTGGAAACAGACGAAAACATTCTCAAAGAAGCAAAAACACGGAATGACCGCGATCTGATCCTCAACGAACGTCTACCGCAGGATCTTCGTCCAACGCTCTTTTTGGCTCAATTATCCAATTTGATGGCCGGAAATATTTCGATTGTCCACAAAGTCACCGGCTCTTCTCGAACCTATATGGGCGAAGAAAGCGCCGGCATCACCGCAATCCGTGATGCCGTATCACGCATCGCCCATGGCCAAAGCACCCATTTGCTGGTTGGCGGTGGATATAATGCTGAACGCCCTGATCTTTTCCTGAATATGGAGTTGGCCCATTTCCTTGCGCAAAACACCAGCGCGCCTGTTGAAGCCCGTCAAAAAGATGGTGGTGGACTGATTCCCGGCTCTGCTGGCGTATTTCTTGTGCTGGAATCAGCTGAACATGCCAAAGCCCGCGGCGCAAAGGCCTATGCGAAACTTTCTAGCATTGCTTCGGACCTTGGCCCACGCGAGGCTGATGAGACCAAGAAACGTCTTCATGCGATGATAGACGAATTGAAGGTTGAGCCTGCTTCCAGCCTTGCCGTCATTACCGGTTCAACCGGCTGCAAGGGCGTTACCGAATGGGAATTTGATACCATCCGAGCGCGCCTTGGCATGGAAGTGCCGATCAGAGCCTATACATCGATGATCGGGAATCCAATTGAAGCAAATTTCCCTTTCGCAATTGCTCTGGCATCGTTGGCGCTTCACAATAATAGTTTCTATCCATCCTTTGAAGAAACAGAAAAACCTGTGAAAATGTCTCCAAACACAGTCATGGTCAGCACCGTTGGCCATTATCGCGGCGAAGGTTTCGCCCTAGTCGAAAAAATTACCTGATCAAAAGGTTTCAAGATGTCTTCCAATTACACTGATCACAAAGGCCGCCCGATTATCGTCGTAACTGGCATGGGCGTTGTTACCTCTCTTGGACGGGGAAAAACCGACAATTGGAGTGCCCTTACCGCTGGTAAGTCCGGCATCAAGAAAGTTGAACGCTTCCCGACCGACGGTCTGAACACTGTTATCGCCGGAACCGTGGATTTCATGGACGCTGAAGAAGTATCCGCCCCTGCAATCTCTTATGCCATGGCTGATGCGACCGCTGGAGAAGCGCTGGAAGAAGCTGGATTTGGACAAGACGGTTTTCCGGGCCCGCTATTTTTTGCTGCCCCTCCAGTCGAATTGGAATGGCAACATCGCTTCCAGTTAATGAACGAAGTTTCTGATTTGGAACCAGGCTATGAAGCAATTTTGCAAGCCGCCAGAAACCAAAAACACGACAAAATGCACTCATTGGTGCAACTTGGCACCATAGCCTATCGTATCGCTGAAAAATACCGCACCAAGGGTCTTCCGATTTCCCTCTCAACGGCTTGTGCATCTGGCGCTACAGCTATTCAGCAAGGCATGGAATCCATTCGCCGCGGCGAATCAGATGCCGCACTTTGTGTAGCCTCCGACGGCTCGGTAACCGCAGAGGGGCTAATTCGTTTCTCCCTGCTGTCTGCCCTTTCAACAACCAATGACGACCCAACCGCGGCATCTCGACCCTTCTCCAAAGATCGCAATGGCTTTGTCATGTCTGAAGGCTCTGGCGCATTGGTTCTGGAATCATTGGAGCATGCTGTTGGTCGGGGCGCCAATATTATAGGTGTCGTAAAAGGTGTCGGTGAAAAAGCAGACTTTTTTCACCGCACACGGTCAAGCCCGGATGGAAAGCCGGCAATCATAACTATTCATCAAGCGATTGAGGATGCAGGAATTTCAGCTGATGATGTCGATTACATCAATGCCCATGGCACTTCCACTCCGGAAAACGACCGCATGGAATATAACTCACTCAAAGCCGTTTTCGGTGAGGCAATCCACCAGGTTCCGATTTCATCTAACAAGTCGATGATCGGCCACACATTGACAGCTGGCGGCGCGGTAGAAGCTGTTTTTTCCTTCCTCACCATGAAGGAAAGCGTAATACCGCCAACAATAAATTACGACACGCCAGACCCGGATATTCCGCTTGATGTGGTGCCAAATGTGAAGCGCGAAGCGGAAGTGAAAACCGTTTTGTCAAACTCCTTTGGCTTCGGTGGACAAAATGCCTGCCTTGTATTTGGGCGCGACGTAGCTTAACCAAGACATTATTCACGGGAATACTGTAAGGCTCAACTGGCCTGATCGCAGTTTTCCCTTATCAATCAATCTGTTACAGGAGAGAAAGCGTTGCGCGCTCTTCAACTTATTTCTGACCGTGAAGTCAAAATCACCGATGTTGCCCCGCCACCGCCTCCAGGTGAAGGTGAAGTCCAACTTAAAATCAAGGTTGTTGCTCTAAATCATATTGACGTTTGGGGATGGCGGGGAATGGCATTTGCCAAACGTAACCTGCCAATGACCGTTGGCGCAGAAGCTTCTGCGGAAATCGCGGCAATTGGCCCGGGGGTAACAGGCCTCAAGACTGGTGATCTGGTTGCCATTTACGGCGCACCAACTTGCGGTGTTTGCCGCCCTTGCCGTGAAGGGAGAGACAACCATTGTGAGCATCCAAAGGGCGTTCACGGATTTCACCTCGATGGTTATGCTCAGGAATTTGCCAATATGCCTGCGCGCAATGTTGTTCGCGCTCCTGAAGGGCTTTCAGATATCGCCGCTGCGGTGGCTCCAGTCACTTTCGGCACTTGCGAGCACATGCTGTTCGACAACGCAAAACTAGAATCCGGTGAAACCGTTCTAATTCATGCAGGCGGATCAGGTATTGGTTCCGCCGCTATTCAACTTGCCAAGAAGATTGGTTGCACGGTTATCACGACCGTTGGTTCAGACGACAAGATTGAAAGATGCCGCGAACTCGGCGCCGACCATGTTATCAACTACAATACTGAAGCCTGGACTTCAAAAGCCCGCAAAATTACCAAGAAAAAAGGCGTTGACGTTGTTTTTGAGCATGTCGGTAAAGACACCTGGGCTGGCTCAATGATGGTTATGCGCAGGGGGGGCAGATTGGTCACATGCGGATCAACCAGCGGCGTATCGGCTGAAACCAATTTGATGATGCTTTTTCAGCAACAGCTTCGCCTGATCGGATCCTTCGGTTGCAACATGCGCAACCTGACAGATGCCATGGAGAAAATGGCCCATGGTATCGTTCATCCGGTTATTGATACTGAACTGGAGTTCGGAGATTTGGGCCCTGCCCTTGAGCGCATGGAAGGCCGAAAGGTCTTCGGCAAGATCATCATGCGAGTGAGCGACTAATCTCCATTCCTTTCCTAAAGGTGTTTTTCTGTGGCCGCAAAGCGTAGCAAATATCCCAAATGGTATGTTTGGCTACGCAATGCGCGCGACTGGACGCTTGCGCGTTGGCTTTTGTCCTTTCTTTGGGCTGTCAAAAAGCTTCCTGCAGATAGCGCTATCAACGCTACCGGTTTCATGGCCCGAAAAATCGGCATGCTTCACCCGCGTACAAAGCTGGCACGCGAAAACATCCAATTGGCTATGCCGGAAAAATCGCCTGAAGAAATTGAAAAAATCCTCTTGGGGATGTGGGACAATCTGGGCCGTACTGCTGCTGAATATGCATTTCTTGACAAGATTTTCCAGATTGATCTGGAAAATCCTGAAAATGGCCGTTTCGAAATTTCAGGAACAGACAACTTTCTTGAGTTGCGCGACCATGACGGTCCGGCAATATGTTTCACCGCTCATACGGCCAATTGGGAGGTACTGCCTGTTGGGGCCGCCGCTTATGATTTGAATATTACCGCCCTTTTCAGGCCACCCAACAATCCTTACCTCGCAAAAGAAGTGTTGCAAGCAAGGACCACAAGCATGGGCCATCTCGTACCGTCTAAGGCAGGTGCCGCATGGGCGCTTTCAGGTGTTATGGATGGAGGCGGAAAAGTTGGTATGTTGGCCGATCAATTCTTTGCGCGCGGACCAGATGTGACTTTTTTTGGACGTGAGACAAAAGCCAATCCTTTGCTGGCCAAACTCGCCCGCAACTATGATTGCCCGGTTTATCCGGCACGGACCATCCGCCTGCCAAATGGCCGCTTCAGAATAGAATTGCAGGACAAATTGGAATTGCCACGTGATGATAAAGGGCGGATCGATACTGACATGCTAACCCAGCAAATTTCCGATATAATGGAAGGGTGGATCCGCGAATATCCTGAACAATGGCTATGGGCCCATAAGCGCTGGCGCAAGCCAAAAAAAAGACCAATTGCGAATTAACGCGATTGGTCTGATTCAAGGATCCATTTCCCAAAACAACTCAGATCAATAGGTGACGCGTACTTTCATGTTTTTCAGTCCCGCGCGCTGGGTCATTGAAAACAATTGACGGGCGTGATCTGGATGCAAACGAATACAACCAGCAGAAGCTGGCCTGCCCAAACGCTTTACCTGGTTCGTGCCATGAATGGCGAAATTCCCGCTGTAAAATATAGAATAAGGCATTGGCGCATTGTTATAACGGCTGGATCTATGATTTTTCGACAAAAATTTTGCACGCCATGTACCCGTTGGTGTTACCTTGCCCTTACGGGCTGTCGAAACTGGCCAAACATATTTAAGCACACCATGATGATAAACCCGCATTTTTTGTTGCGAAATATCTACTCGCGCCTCAACCACTGCTGAAAGCGCTGGTGTGGCCATAAAGCCCATCATGACAACAAATGCTGCTAATATTACTCTCATATTACCCTCCGGCTTACGATAAACTGCGCCCCTTCAGTCATAATGTTACCATAAATATTAATTTTTGCGACACTTTGAGTAAAAGAACTGACTTAGGGTAAATATTGGGGAGTTAATAGTTAACGTGATATAAAAAAATATCGACTCCAAAATTGATGAAATCTGGCAATCCTTCATTGATTAACCGCCCCGCCCATGAAAATATTGTCTCATGAAAGACCTTTATTCCAGAATATTTACAGGCATAGAATCCCGGCGTGCTGAGTTGATTTCACTCACTCAAGACCTCGTTCGGTTTCCAACCATAAATCCGCCCGGTGATGCCTATACCCCATGCGCCAACTATATCGGCGAACGCTTGGCAAAATTCGGATTTGAAGTTCAATACATCCGTGGTCAGGACACCCCCGGTGATAGTGATCGTTACCCACGAACAAATGTCATTGCCCGCAAAGAAGGCAAACGCCCAGGCCCCACTGTCCATTTCAACTCCCATATTGATGTGGTTGAAGCAGGCGATGGCTGGACCTATGACCCTTTCAAAGCGGACATCCACGATGGTAAGATTTTTGGCCGGGGAACCTGCGACATGAAAGGCGGCCTTGCCACTTCTATTATTGCAGTTGAAACCTACATCATGGCCAACCCGGATTTTTCCGGTGCCATCGAGATATCAGGTACGGTAGATGAAGAGTCCGGCGGCTTTGGCGGTGTTGCTTATCTGGCCTCCAAAGGTTTCTTTTCAAAACCTCGGGTAGACCATGTGATCATTCCGGAGCCTCTAAACAAGGACAGGGTCTGTCTAGGTCATCGCGGCGTTTGGTGGGCGGAAATAGAAACCAAGGGCGAACAGGCTCACGGTTCTATGCCATTTTTGGGCGATTGTGCTGTACGCCATATGGGCGCTGTTCTGGATCGCTTTGAATCAGATCTGTTTCCCAAACTTGATCAAAAAAAGACCGCTATGCCCGTAGTCCCCGAAGGCGCGCGATCTTCAACGCTTAATTTCAACTCCATTCATGGCGGGCAGACCGACGACTTTTCCGGCCTTCCAAGTCCCAATGTTCCTGACAGTTGCAAGCTGACGATTGATCGCCGTTTCCTGATTGAAGAGCGTCTTGAGGAAGTAAAGGCTGAGGTGACGAACATTCTCGACGACTTGAAAAAGACGCGACACAAATTCGACTATAACATCCGCGATGTCATGGAAGTATTGCCGATCATGACCAATAGCGACGAACCGGTTCCTGCCAGCGTGGCCAATGCAATTCGCATGGTGCTGGGCAAGGAAGCTGAATTTGTGGTTTCGCCGGGAACCTATGATCAAAAACACATCTCCAGAATTGGTCATCTGCATGATTGCGTTGCTTACGGCCCGGGCATCTTGGATTTGGCGCATCGCCCCGATGAATTCATTGTAATTGAAGACATGATAGAGAGCGCCAAGGTTATGGCGCTGTCCATTGATACTCTACTTCATCCAGGCAAGTAGTGAGTTCCTATGGCTACATGCTGCTGGCGGCTATAGAAAAATACCGGGTCACCAAAACATAAACCGTCAGAACCGTAACCGCATAGCCGCAATGAAATGCATTGAGCACGATTGCGGGGACATCCTTTGGTCCAAAATAAATTTTGGACGCTATGGTCGGAGCCAGCATCAACCATAAAAAGGCAACAAAAATTCCTGATTCTGGTTGCCAGCCAAGCAAAAAGGGAACAGGTATTGCGAAAATTATCGACCATATATGTTTCTTGATATTCAGGCCCACAGCAGCAAACGGCACTCCTTTTAGCCAATTGGCGAATAATGCCGTGGCAAAGCATCCGGCGACACCCCCCAATACAATACCCATCCACACACCAAAATCTGTATACATTTTCCCCTCCAACTCGTTTTTAGCGTCAAAACAGTGAGCTTTCGCGCATCAAAAGCATACCGTGCAAAATGTCTTTCAACAATGATCAATATTTGGGATTTGCATTCAAGGGCACAGGTGTCATATGATTTGGCAAGCCAAACAGGCGATATCCGGAGAGCCAAAATATGAACCATTCACCGATCAAAACAACATTGTTTCTTGCTGGCATACTTGCAGCCACAAGCAACTTGGTAACCCTAGATGCAGCGCTAGCACAAGCTAAAGACACATTGGTAATGGGTGTTGCGCTTGAGCCGCCTCATCTGGACCCGACTGCCGGCGCGGCAGCGGCAATTGATGAAGTCGTCTACGCCAATGTTTTTGAAGGCCTTACTCGCATCAACCAGAATGGTGAGGTAAAGCCTGCTTTGGCTGAAAGCTGGGAAATCACCAATGATGGGAAGACCTATACATTCACTTTGAAAAAGGGTGTTAAATTCCACGATGGGTCAGACTTTGACGCTGAAGATGTTAAATTCAGCCTTGACCGTGCCCGCGCTGAAGATTCCACCAATGCTCAAAAAGGTCTCTTCGCATCCATTGAATCCGTAGAGGTCGTTGATCCCAATGTGGTCAGAGTGAACCTTTCCACCCAAGCAGGTAACTTCCTGTTCAACATGGGTTGGGGAGATGCAGTAATCGTTGCACCTGAAAGCGCCGAAGGAAACAAGGAAAACCCCGTAGGAACCGGCCCCTTCAAATTAGGCAAATGGACCAAGGGTTCTTCGATTGAAATCGTCCGGAACGACGCCTATTGGGGTGATCCCGTTGCACTGCAAAGCGCTACTTTCCGGATCATTCCCGATGCGGCAGCGGCCACAAATGCCATGCTTGCAGGTGATGTGGATGCTTTTGCAAACTTCCCGGCTCCCGAGGCTTTGCCACAATTTGAAGCAGACCCAAGATTTTCCGTGGTCAATGGTTCGACCGAGGGCGAAACCGTTCTTTCAACCAACAACTCGAGGGCGCCTTTTAACGATATCCGGGTTCGCCAGGCAATTGCCCACACGATTGATCGCCAAGCCATTATTGATGGCGCAATGTTCGGCCTCGGCACACCTATCGGAACGCATTTTGCACCCCATCATCCTGCCTACAATGCTGATTTGATCAACACATATCCTCGTGACCTCGACAAAGCTAAAGCTTTGCTGGCCGAAGCAGGCTTTCCTGAAGGCTTCAAGGCAACCATCCAACTTCCCCCTCCAACCTATGCTCGTCGTGGCGGTGAAATCATTGCTTCACAATTGCGCGAAATCGGAATTGAACTGGAAATCATTCCAGTGGAGTGGAAACAGTGGCTGGAAGGCCCCTTCAAAGGTGATTTTGATCTGACCATCGTCTCGCATACTGAGCCTATGGATATCGGCATTTATGCCAACAAGGACTATTACTTCAAATATGACTCAAAGCCCTTGCAGGACACAATTGAGAAACTCAACCAGACGACTGAAACCGAAGCCCGTTATGCATTGATGAAAGAAGCTCAATCCATCATCACCATTGATGCGGTAAACGGTTATCTGTTCCAGCTGGCAAAATCTGGCGTCTGGAATGCAAAAATCAAAGGCCTTTGGGAAAACTCTCCTGTTCAGGCAAACGATCTTACAGGCGTAAGTTGGAGTGAATAAAGTTGATTGACCGGGGAGAGAAATCTTCCCGGCCTTCATACTTCATCGGCCTTCCAAATTAGCGACCAGACCAATACGGGCAATGACATAAGATGAGTTGGTTTATCGCAAAGCGCCTGATGTCTTTACTGGCAACACTCTTCTTTGCAACGCTGGTCATTTTTGCTGTTCTGGAAATCATCCCGGGAGACCCCGCCCGTCTGATGTTGGGCATCAATGCTACCGAAGATGCGGTTGCTGCTTTACGGGAGCAAATGGGCCTGAATCAACCGATATTTACCAGATATCTGTCTTGGTTGGTTGGTCTGCTTCAAGGTGATCTCGGCAATAGCCTCACTTATTCTTCCAAAGTGTCCGAATTGATTGGTGAGAGAATATGGGTTTCCCTTCCCCTGGCCCTCATTGCCTTGACGCTTTCAACCCTGATTGCCATTCCCGTTGGTCTTTATGCGGCAGCACGTCGCGGAAAAGCCAGTGACACCTTGATCATGGCAACAACGCAATTTGGCATCGCGATCCCGAATTTCTGGTTTGCATTGCTGCTGGTCTATCTTTTTGCTGTTGTGTTGAGATGGGTTCCAGCTGGCGGTTTTCCGGGCTGGGAAAATGGATTTTGGCCAGCTCTGTTTTCATTGGCCTTGCCAGCAATTGCCCTCGCCTTGCCGCAAGCTGCAATTCTATCGCGAGTGGCCCGTTCGGCATTGATTGAAGTGCTGGGAGAGGACTTTGTTCGCACCGCCCGGGCAAAAGGCTTGACCAAAAGTCAAACCCTGTGGAGTCATGCCCTGCGCAATGCAATGATCCCTGTGGTAACCATCATGGGACTTCAATTCGCCTTTCTTCTCGCTGGCACGATCATCATCGAAAACGTATTTTATCTGCCGGGCTTAGGTCGTCTGATCTTTCAAGCGATAAACCAACACGATCTGCCGGTGGTTCAAGGCACAGTGCTATTGCTTGTCGCCTGTGTGGTCATCATCAACTTCTTGATTGATCTTTTATATGCGTGGATAGACCCACGCTTGCGGAGTGCAACGAGATGAACATTGCACCTGAAAGCCCAACCTTTGCCGTAACAAAAGTGCATTCAACTTTGTCACGCGCCCTTGCCTCACGTTCTTTTGTAGCTGGCGCATTGATCACGGGATTAATCGTTTTCGCCGCTGCCCTATCGTTTTTCTGGACACCTTATGACGTTACTAAACTTGTTATTCAAAGCCGCTTTAAATCACCCTCCATGGAATACTGGCTTGGAACAGATCATTTTGGCCGAGACATTTTTTCAATGATCATGGTCGGCGCCAGAAACTCCATCGCCGTGGCTTTGGTGGCCGTTAGCATCGGCATGTCTATCGGCATTCCCTTGGGCGCGTGGGCAGCGGCAAGGCGCGGATGGGTGGATGATGTTCTGATGCGCTCGAATGATCTGATCTTTGCATTCCCTTCCATTCTGTCTGCCGTCATGATCACCGCGATTTTTGGCCCCGGTGCGGTCAATGCCATCATTGCAATAGGCATCTTCAATATTCCGGTTTTCGCGCGCCTGACGCGTGGGGCGGCTCTTTCGCTATGGAGCCGCGAATATGTTCTTGCTGCCCGCGTCAGCGGCAAGTCGGCTGCAAGAATAACCGTTGAGCATATCCTTCCGAACATCACCAATCTGCTGGTCGTACAGGGAACCATCCAGTTCTCTCTCGGTATCCTTGCCGAAGCAGGACTTTCCTATGTGGGGCTTGGCGCTCAGCCACCTTTACCGAGTTGGGGACGCATGTTGTTTGAAGCTCAGACCATGATGGCCATAGCGCCGCATATGGCGATATTTCCCGGCATCGCCATTATCCTCACAGTCCTTGGTCTTAACTTGATGGGCGATGGATTACGCGATGCTTTAGACCCCAAATTGCGGGGCGAAAATCCGTGAGTGTCTTAAAGCTGTCCAATCTTTCACTGAGCATTCGCGGCAAACCGATATTGAAGAATCTCAGCTTCAAACTTGAGCCGGGTAGAATTACCGGGCTTGTGGGAGAGTCAGGCTCCGGAAAATCTCTCACAGCTCTAACCATTATGCAATTATTGCCTCAAGGTTCAAAAACCGATGGCTCCGTCTTGTTTGAAGATCGCGAAATCCTCGACGCAGATGAAAACGTGATGTGTGATTTACGCGGCGATGACATTGGCATGGTGTTTCAGGAACCCATGACCGCACTTAATCCGTTAAAACCTATCGGCGAGCAGGTGGCAGAAGGGATCAGGATCCATGCCGGCATAGGCTATGAGGAAGCAGAAAAAAGAGCTGCGGCCATTCTCGAGCGGGTCGGCTTACCTATGAGCCAATACCCCCTATCCCGCTTCCCGCACGAGTTATCTGGTGGCCAACGTCAAAGGGTCGTGATTGCGATGGCCTGTGCCATGAAGCCTAAACTGTTGATTGCCGATGAACCCACCACCGCCCTTGATGTAATTGTTCAAGCCAGAATTCTGGATCTGCTAAAAGAGTTGGTTCAAGAAAGTGATATGGCGCTTTTGCTGATCAGTCACGATCTTGGCGTTGTAGCCGGACTTGCCGACGATATCGTAATTCTGCGAAACGGCGAAATCACCGATAAAGGTCTGGCCGTTCCAGTGTTAAAGGCGCAAGCCCACCCTTATACGGCACAGCTTGCAAAAGCTTCGAGCCACATTCCGCAACAAGCCAGCCAATGGAATGCCACAAAAGAGACAACTCCTCTGGTGTGCGTTGAGGGTTTGGTGTGCGAATACAAAGGCAACCGGACTTCCCTGTTCAGGAAACCACCGCCTTTTCGGGCTGTCGATCAGGTTTCGTGGAAATTGCATAAAGGTGAAATTCTTGGCCTTGTAGGTGAATCTGGCTGCGGCAAATCCACCATGGCGCGATGCCTGCTGGGTTTGATGCGCCCAACCGACGGGCAGATTTCATTTGAAGGAAGCGTGGTGGAAGACAAGAACTTTACCGCCCGCGAAGAAATTATCCAGTTTGTGCAAGCCGTATTTCAGGACCCATATGGGTCGTTCAATCCGCGCCAAAATGCCGAGCGGTTAGTCAGTGAGCCCTTGTTCCTGCAAAAGCAGTTATCAAAAAACGAAAAACGCGAAAAGGTCATCTTTGCCCTTGAATCTGTTGGTCTTGCCTCCTCTGATCTTGGAAAATATGCTCACGAGTTTTCCGGTGGCCAGCGCCAGCGTTTAGCAATTGCCCGGGCCATCGTAAACGACCCCAAACTCATCATCGCAGATGAGCCGGTTTCAGCCCTTGATGTTTCCATCCGCGCTCAGGTACTTGATCTGATTATCGAACTACGCGAACGCCTTGGCCTTGCATGGCTCTTTATTAGTCACGACCTATCTGTGGTTCAGGCCCTTTGCGACAATGTTATGATCATGAAATACGGCAAGATATTAGAACATGGCACTGCCAGCCAAATCTATACCAGGCCCAAAGAGAAATATACCAGAGAGCTTATCTCGGCAGCGCCGGATCTGGCCGCAGCACTAGCTGAACGAAGCTGACAGTTTGGCAATGGCTTAGCTTAGGGTCAGGACTTGCTGGAAGTAACTGGATTCCACTCATCACCCAGACCAAGCAATTCGGCTGTTCGGGCAACCAGATTAATCTCAAACTCGTGCAATTCACGATCACTGATCGATATCTGCTTCATATGCTCAAGGATTTCCAACCGCTTTTCGATCGGAAGTTTTTTCACAATGGTCGTAAATGGAAAAAGCGAGGTTTCAGATTTGACGTGCTCAAGAACCTTTTCTTCAAACAGTAAAAGTTCGTCTTCACTCACGCCCAACGTCTCACTCAAGACCTTGCGAAAATGATTGAGTTCCGCCGAGCGAATGCGACCGTCAACAACAATTACGCGATAATAAAGGACAGCAATTGCTGTTCTGGTATCGTCTTGGGTAAAATTTATGACTTCGCAATTCGAACTGTCTAGAAGGTCCAAAAAGTTTTTAACTACTGAGTACAAAGCGCATGCCCCTGCTTTGTTGCATTGCCGCTTTATAACGCGAAAAAGTAGCGATGCAATTCACCCCAGCACCAAAAACACAAAAAAACCGACTATCACCGAGCGAAAAGCCAAGAAATAGTCGGTTTTGAGACGCTTACTAAACACTAGAAGGAGCCCCGGTACGCAATACCTTTTCCGGAGTGAGGCATTATCCTTCGGCCTCGGAAACTGTTTTAGGCTAATAGTGTAAACAGGCCGTTAGAATTGCGTTACGTGAATCTTAACAAGCGCATTTTTTCAATTTATTTTCACAGGCACGTTCGACAGTGCAAAAACGAGCAGACCAAGGGTAGTAAATCGAAGCAAATCAAGGCTGAAACCACTTTCTAAAAGAGAAACACTTTCACGGTCCCAGTCAATTAGCCTCTTCGGAGGTCCGATTTCATTTGACCAAATACGATTTAAGAATTACATAAAGAAATCTTTATATCATCATATCAATTAACAGGTGAACAGCAATGAACAATGCTCTATCTGAACTTCTCGCAGAAAAAGGCGTCTTGCTGGCCGATGGAGCGACGGGAACCACCCTGTTTGATATGGGCCTTACTTCCGGTGACTCGCCGGAATTCTGGAATGACATCAAGCCGGAGAACATTGCCAAACTGCACCAAGGTTTTGTGGATGCTGGATCGGACATCATTCTTACCAATACGTTTGGTGGTACACGCCACCGCCTGAAACTGCACCACGCTCAGGACCGTGTTTTTGAGTTGAATGAAAAAGGTGCCCAAATTGCCCGTGAAGTGGCAGATGCTGCTGATCGCAAGGTAATTGTTGCCGGCTCCGTTGGCCCAACAGGCGAATTGCTGGAGCCCCTTGGTGTATTGACAAAAAAGGAAGCTGAAGAAGCTTTTGTCGAACAGATGGAAGGCCTGAAGTCAGGCGGAGCAGATGTTATCTGGATTGAGACAATGTCCTCCCAGGATGAAATTGAAGCAGCGGCAAACGCAGCAGAAAAAGTCGAGATGCCTTATGTTGTCACGGCGTCTTTCGATACGGCTGGCAAAACAATGATGGGCCTACCTCCGAGCGCTCTTGAAGGCGTTTTCTCAAGCAACATTAATAAACCATTTGCCGTTGGCGCCAATTGCGGCGTAGGCGCTTCAGACCTGTTATCTTCTGTTCTCGATATGACAGAGGCAAGCCCAGATGCCGTCATCGTAGCCAAAGCAAATTGTGGCATTCCGGTTATTCAGGGTGAAAAGGTAGTATATACCGGCACGCCGGAACTCATGTATGACTATACCTGCATGGCAATCGACGCGGGCGCGAAAATCATTGGCGGATGCTGCGGCACTTCCTGTGATCACCTTGTCTATATGCGCAAGGCATTGGACGATCATAAAGACGCCGAAGACAAAAAGCGGCCGAGTGTCGACGAAATCATTGCGAAAATCGGCCCAATGAAGAATGCAACATCAGCCGCCAACGATGCCCAGGCACCGCGCGAGCGCAAAGGGCGTCGACGCTAAAAGCAGGCAATTTCATAATCCACCAAAAGCTTTCATGTGAAACTGAATCTGCAAGTTTGAATACGGCACCCCCACGGGACAGGAGGCCCGTGCGCGGCAACCAAGCGCAGTGCAATCGGCCTCTTTTGTCGATGCCAAGTGACCACGACAAGCCTCAACATCAAAACCTTCATCGGTAAATGCGCCAACAGGACAGGCACTTAGACAGGGTTTTTCAACACAGGTATCACAAGGATGATTCAAAGTCTGAGGAACTTCCAGCTCGATAGCTTCACCAAATACCAGCACCGCTCGAAACGCATGCCATAGTCCAAATTCCGGGTGAATAAGCAAACCAAGTGGCGATGACCGCATGCCCGTTGCCTGCTTCGCATAGCGCTGAAACGGCCATAATTTCTCGCCAAACGGGTAAAGCGCAGAAGCCTGATGCGCGTTCGCGATCTCCACCACCACGCGCTGCGTCCAGCGATTCAACGGGTCAGCCTGCCCGTCGCCATACTCTGGCGAACCGCGAAAATTTTCCCACATTTTGTGCGTTTCATTTGCAGCACCGTTCCCGATTAATACCGCCTTTCGGCCAGAAAAAGGCGCATCAGTCATCACAAACCAGCCGAAACAAAAAAGCCCCAACGCATCAAGTGCTGGAGCCATTTCATTTTCGAGTTGTCTACTATTCATCGACACTGCCCCCTGTCGAAGCCAGTCACTTCGAAGTCCCGGTCGGCACACTCAACCGCCAAACACTTCTTGTGATTTGGTTCCCGACTTGTTTCCGAGACTGGGCCTCGGAAAGCGGGGAACCCTTTCAGGCAAATGCATCGGGCATGGAGTCTTTTTTCTGCTTAATGAATGCTTTCAACGCTTCATCAATCCCTTGGTCCAAATCCGGAGCCACATAGGCTTCAAGCCAAGCGCGTGCAGTTTTGTTCGCCCGTTGCTCTGAGCGCAAACCACCCTCAATTTCCCATTGCTCGAAGGAATTATTGTCCGCCACTGTAGACACATGGAACGCAGTTTTGAAATTGTTTTGCGTATGCTCACAACCAAGATAATGGCCGCCCGGCCCGACTTCACGGATGGCGGACATAGCCTGTGCGTTTTCATCAACCTTGACACCTGATGCAAATTTTTGCGCAGCAGCAAGCTGATCGCAGTCCATGATGAATTTGTCGAACGAAGAAACCAGCCCCCCTTCAAGCCAACCAGCTGCGTGCAGCATAAAGTTTACGCCGCCCATCATTGCTGGCCAAAGCGTATTAGCGCTCTCATAGGCAGCCGAAGCATCCGGCAATTTGGAGCCGGTGAGTGAACCACCGGAACGGAACGGCAGATTATAACGGCGAGCAAATTGCGCAGCGCCCATAAGCACCTGGGCCGGTTCCGGTGTGCCGAAAGCCGGAGCGCCCGACTGCATGGAGATTGAGGTTGCAAATGTGCCAAAAATGACAGGAGAGCCGGGACGGCAAAGTTGCGAGAAAGCAATGGCCGAGGTCGCTTCACACAATACTTGGGTCAAAGTTCCGGCAACCGTGACCGGGCTCATCGCGCCACCGACAATAAACGGAGAAATAATAGAAGCCTGGTTGGCCCGCGCATAGGTTTTCAGTGCGCCAAGCATCGTATCATCCAGAACCATCGGCGAGTTGCAGTTGATCAATGAAACCAGAACGCAGTTTTGATCGACAAACTCTTCACCAAAAACCATTTCTGCCATTTTGACTGTATCAGCAGCACGCTCGGGCGCAGTAACTGACCCCATGAAAGGTTTGTCCGAATAGCGAATATGCGAGTAAACCATATCGAGGTGGCGTTTGTTCACCGCAACATCTGTCGGCTCGCAAACGGTTCCGCCCGAATGATGCATAGCTGGAGCCATATAGGCAAGCTTAACAAAATTGCGAAAATCTTCCATTGTTCCATAGCGACGATTGCCATCAAGATCATGGACAAATGGCGGGCCGTAGACAGGAGCAAACACAGTGCTTTTGCCGCCAATTTCAACACTACGGGCAGGATTTCGAGCGTGTTGGGTAAAGGTAGAGGGCGCAGTCTTCATCAACTCGCGGCAAAGACCAACAGGAAAGTGAACCCGCTCGCCTTGAACATCCGCTCCGGCATCGCGCCACATTTGAAGCGCCTCTGCATCATCGCGATACTCAATACCAACTTCTTCCATCAGGATATCGGCGTTATGCTCGATAATTTCGACAGCTTCAGCCGACAGAATATCAACAGGTTCCAACTGGCGGTGAATATAAGGAAGACTTTCCAGTGTAATTCCTGATCGCGAAGCGCGTCTTGCCGCCCCGCCTCCGCCTCTGGCTCTTCGAGCGCCACGGCCCTCGCCTGTTTCAGTTTCAGTTTCACTATTCATCGTTGCATCCAATTCGCTCATATTATTCATTCCCTGTCGCCAACAGCAAACCTATGCCAGTTTCCTGTCTGAATTCAAATTCAGCATTCTGTTTCCGCAAAGGCTTGGCTTTTCATTTAATTGAAAATGAAAATAAGCTACAAACCTTACCATTCCGGCCTTAAAACGCCCATCATTGGCGCAATTTGCCCACACCAATTACAGTGGCTTTGAAAATTAATCTTCCCAAAACCGACACTTCTATACGTTAAAGATATTTTCGTCGCCTGTGATGCGCTTTCATCTTTGCTTTCTTAGTCGCAATCTTCGCTGCATAAGTCGCGAAACAACCAGATATCATTAAGGCTTTTACTGTTATATCAGCATTGTCAGAAATATGATTTGCCGTTATCCATAATTGCAGAACCTGTCTTATTAGTACCTTTAGAAGGACAATGATGAATGTCAGAAGATGAAATCATCCTATCAGAATTGAGCGACGAGGAACTGGTCCTTCAAATGCATGACGACCTTTACGATGGCCTCAAAGAGGAAATCGAAGAAGGCGTTAATATTTTACTTGGCCGAAAATGGACCCCTTATGACGTGCTTACAAAAGCGCTGGTTGAGGGCATGCGGATCGTTGGTATCGACTTCCGTGATGGTATCCTGTTCGTGCCTGAAGTTCTGCTCGCAGCCAATGCTATGAAAGCCGGTATGTTTATCCTGCGCCCGCTTCTCATCGAGACAGGCGCACCAAAGCTCGGCTCAATGGTGATTGGCACTGTTAAAGGTGACATTCATGATATTGGCAAAAACCTTGTTGGCATGATGATGGAAGGCGCGGGCTTTGATGTTCATGACCTTGGTATCAATACAGATGCAGATGAATATCTTGCGGCCCTTGAAGAGCACAAGCCAGACATCCTTGGCATGTCAGCACTTTTGACAACAACAATGCCCTATATGAAAGTGGTCATTGATACGATGATTGCCAAAGGCATTCGCGACGATTACACCATTCTTGTGGGCGGTGCGCCGCTAAACGAAGATTTTGGTAAGGCGATTGGGGCAGATGCCTATTGCCGCGATGCGGCTGTTGCCGTTGAAACTGCAAAATCATACATGGCTCGCAAGCACAACCAAATGTAAATTTGGCGCACCGGCAATTACGAAATTAAACACAGGCGCCATGGGTAAACTCTGGCGCCTGATTTATTTGTAAAATCAGCGATTTGGTGGAATAGTCTGATTCAAATTATTATCTGGAAAATGCGACTTCATTTGCAATAGGATTTATGCGGCCGTGACAGAAACAACATTCGAAAAGGCTGAAAGCAATAAACGCAATATTGAAAAAGTGCGCGTTATTGCCTGCGGTATGATAGCTCGAGAAGTTCTGGCAATCAACGAACAACTGGGCCGTGACCATATCGATCTGAAATGCCTTCCTGCCGACTTTCACCACCATCCGGAAAAAATAGCCCCAGCAATGGATATTGCCATTGAAGAAGCAAAGGCCGAAGGCTTTAGGCATATATTTGCCGGCTATGCTGATTGCGGAACCGGCGGCGAATTGGACAAGATCTGCAAGAAACACGGCATAGAACGGATCGCCGGGCCCCATTGTTTTTCTTTTTATATGGGCAATAATACCTTCGCCGAAGAAGGCGATGATCATATGACCACCTTCTTTATCACCGACTTTCTGGCGCGTCATTTCGAGACGTTTATGGTCAGGCCTCTTGGTATGGATCGTCACCCGGAATTGAAGGAAATGTATTTCTCCAATTACAAGAAAGCGCTTTATCTGGCTCAAACGAATGATGACGAATTGAGCAGGAATGCAGAAGATGCCGCAGAATTCCTTGGCCTTGCCTATGAACGTCGCTACACAGGCTTTGGAGATCTGACCCCTGCCCTTTCCGCCTTGGAGCCAGCAAAGTAATGTATCACTTCGAAGATATGAGTGTCGGTTTGAAAATCGATATCGGTTCGTACCATGTATCGAAAGAAGAGATCATCGATTTCGCTAGCCAGTTCGATCCGGCTTCTTTTCATCTGAATGAAGCGGCTGGAAACGCCTCCATGCTGGGCGGCCTTGCAGCTTCCGGCTGGCATGTCTGCTCTATGACAATGAGAATGCTTTGCGACAGCTATCTACTCAATTCCGCCGGTGAAGGCTCGCCCGGTCTTGATGAATGCAAATGGTTGTTGCCCGTTTTGGCCGGAGACACTATTGAAGGACATTTGGTCGTTGAAGATGCGCGTTTGTCGGCTTCCAGAAAGGGCATTGGCCTGGTCAATTTCCGATGCAATGTGTTCAATCAAAAAGGCGAGATGGTCATGACCTTTACCAATATTGGCATGATCCGCACGAGGCAGGCACAATGACCGAACCAGATGTTCAGCCTGAGCAGATGCCAGATTTCATGACTGCCGGCTGGGAAGTTGAAATTGGGGCTCACACCTTTACGTCAGAAGAAATCATAAAATTTGCCAAGGCCTATGACCCGCAGATCTTTCACTTGGATGCGGAGGCTGCAAAAGACAGTTTGTTTGGTGGCTTGTGTGCGTCTGGTTGGCATACAGCCTCCATTTGGATGCGAAAACAGCGAGACCATTCCAAGAAAGCAACTTCCGAGCGCGTCAAAAACGGGTTGCCCATTGCAGAATTCGGCCCCTCACCCGGATTCAACAATCTAAAATGGATGCGCCCGGTTTTCGCTGGCGACACCGTAACCTATTTCAACGAAATCCTTAGCTGCCGCCCCAGCCAAAGCAAGCCGGGATGGTATGTCATGACGGCTCGCCAATCAGGCAAAAATCAGCACGGACAACCGGTTATTTCTTTTGAAAGCATGGTACTTTTGAAATATCCGGCGTGATCTGACACATCTACGAATAACAGAGTCGTTTTTGTCTTTTTGTGCGTCGTAGGCGGCGCAGCAGTTATGCCCTGTTTACAACATTGTCCCACCAGTTTTGAGGAATATTAAATGGCACAGTTACAAATCGTCTACTGGAGAGATATTCCAGCTTCCCTGACCGTGAAAACCGGACGCCGCAACTTGGCAAAGCGCGAATTGTCTCTTCGATTCATCGAAGCGATTGATATGACCGCCATGCGCACTGGCGCTGCAGAATCAGAAGACTATCTTGCAGAATGGCGTAAAGCTGATCCGATTGAAGTTTCTGACGATCTTGAAGCTGAGGCAGACAAAGCAGCTGCGCAGTTGGAAGCAGAATATAACAAAGAGCGCCTGATCGCATTAATCAACGCAGAAGGCCGCGAAGCATAAACACCAAATTCACCCCAGCGAAGTCGAAAACCATGACCGACGAGACATCAACTAAAGTTACCCAGGCAACGCAGGTAAAAAAAGCAGCCCTCAAGACTGCCTTTGTTCCAGCGGGAGTAAGCGCTAATCGCCGGCAACGGAGCTATTCAATCAGATTGTGGTCTGTGCGCCAATCGCGGTTTTTGGAATGGTTCTATAAAAAATTCGCCGATGCGTTTTTAATGCTGCACCCTTTCTGGAACTGGATAGGGTATCAGCGCGCCGAAGGCACTGTCACCTTTGTAGAAAAACGCGTCAAAGGCGTGATGTTTGACTGCCGCATGTGCGGACAATGTATTTTATCATCAACGGGCATGTCTTGCCCCATGAATTGTCCCAAGCAATTGAGAAACGGCCCATGCGGTGGTGTCCGCGCCAACGGCAATTGTGAAGTTGAACCGGATATGCCCTGCGTATGGGTACAGGCCTGGAAGGGGTCGCAGCAAATGCGTGACGACAAAGCTATCCTGAACGTACAAAAACCTGTCGATCAATCCCTGCGTGAAACCTCCTCATGGTTGCGGGTAACTTCACAAGCTGCTGCCGAACATGAAAATGCCAAGGAAACAACGCAATGATAAATGTTGACGGCGATCCGCTGAACCCAGAAGCTCCTTTGCCAATGCTTCCTGGCCACTCATCCCGCGGTCGTTTGGAGCGCGTCCTTCGCCGGGGAGAATTCGCTGTAACCACAGAACTAAATCCGCCCGATAGCGCTAACCCTATGGATGTGTTTGAACGCGCCAAAGTGTTTGATGGTTGGGTAGATGGTATCAATGCAGTGGATGCATCCGGCGCTAATTGCCATATGTCCTCGACAGGGATATGCGCCCTGCTGACCCGCATGGGCTATGCACCCATTCTGCAAATTTCCTGTCGCGACAAAAACCGGATTGCCATTCAAGGCGACGTGCTGGGCGCATCTGCAATGGGCGTTCAAAATGTTCTCTGTCTGACAGGCGACGGCGTGCAAGCAGGAGATCAGCCTGGCGCCAAGCCCGTGTTTGATCTTGATTGCATGTCGCTGTTGGAAACGGTTCGCACCATGCGTGATGAATCCAAATTTCTATCTGGCCGTAAATTGACAACACCGCCGCAAATGTTCCTGGGCGCAGCGATCAATCCTTTTGCCCCACCTTACGATTTTCGCCCGCATAGGCTGGCAAAGAAAATCGCTGCTGGTGCGCAATTTGTTCAAAGCCAATATTGCTTTGATGTGCCGATGTTCAAAGAGTATATGAAAAAAGTACGTGACCTCGGCCTTGATAAAGAATGTTATATTCTTTGTGGCGTCGGTCCATTGGCATCTGCTAAAACGGCCAAATGGATCAGAACCAATGTGCCGGGCATTCACATTCCTGATTCAATCATCGAACGCCTTGAAGGTGCCAAAGACCAAAAAGCCGAAGGCAAGCAGCTTTGCATCGACATTATGAACGAGGTCAAAGAAATTGAGGGCGTACATGGCGTTCATATCATGGCCTATCGTCAGGAAGAATTTGTTGCCGAAATCGTTGCTGAATCAGGTGTCTTGAAAGGACGAAAGCCTTGGACACCAGAACAATCACACCTTTCATCAATTGCTGTCGTTGAAGCTGCCGGATCAAATCTTAAAGTCGAAACGCCCCAGCAGATTGTGGAAAACGTAAACAATTGACACGCAGCAATCGCTTGCAATGGATAAAATAAAGATATAAAGATTTCTTTATATCAATGGAGAAAACAATGACACATACCCTCGTGGCCTCTGCCACCAAAGAAGTAATCATCGGCTTTGACCAACCATTTTGTGTGATTGGTGAGCGTATCAATCCGACCGGTCGCAAAATTTTGAATGAAGAGCTGGAAAATGACGATTTTTCCCGCGTTGAGGCTGATGCGATAGCCCAGGTTGCAGCCGGCGCTACAATCCTGGATATTAATTCCGGTGCAGTATTTTCCGGCAAAATGGCCGCCGACCCACGCTATGCGGACAACAATTTTGTTGAGCCTATCCTGATGCCAAAACTGATTGAGGTTGTACAAGCGGTTACAGATTGCCCGCTTTGTATCGATTCTTCTGTGCCTGGAGCGCTTGAAGCTGGCTTGCAAGCAGCCAAGGGTCGTCCGCTTGTCAACTCGGTAACGGGCGAGGAAGAGCGGCTTGAAAAAGTTCTGCCTCTGATCAAGAAATACAATGTTGCTGTAGTCGCCATTTCCAATGATGACACCGGCATATCAGAAGATCCCGATGTTCGTTTCGAGGTCGCAAAAAAGATTGTTCAGCGCGCTGCAGATTTTGGCATTCCAGCCCATGACATCGTGGTTGATCCTTTGGTGATGCCAATCGGCGCGATGGCAACTGCTGGTCATCAGGTTTTCACTTTGGTGCGCCGCCTTCGCGAAGAGCTGGGTGTGAACACTACTTGTGGCGCTTCCAACATCTCTTTCGGTCTGCCAAACCGCCACGGCATCAACAATGCCTTCCTGCCTATGGCCTATGCAGCAGGTATGACCAGCGCGATTATGAACCCTGTTGGCCTTCCGGTCGGTGCTTCAAAAATCGCAGAAAAACGCGCCGCTGTAGAAGCAGCCGGCATCATCGTTCCAGCAGATATGGATGACGAGACATTCGTGAAACTGTTCGGCTTGGGCTCAACAAAACCCCGCGCAGGCAAGGAAATGGAAGCCATTCGTGCTGCAAACTTTCTACTGAATCAAGATGATGGTGGCGCAGCCTGGATTGCCTTCAACAGAGACCCAGACGTTGCTCAAGGCGGGGCCCGTGGCCGCCGAGCGGCCGGAGGACGTGCACAACGCACCCGGGCTTAGTAGATTAATCAAGAGAGACCATATGCTCGACAAAGTAGACGACGTAAAAAATCCCCTCGTACTTTTTATGCCATCGGGCAAGCGTGGCAGATTTCCAAAAGGCACGATGATCATTGATGCCGCAAGGGATCTTGGCGTTTATGTTGAATCAGTATGTGGCGGACGGGGAATTTG
>JBAUHS010000167.1:0-10588 GCA_049680405.1 Salaquimonas sp.
GTGGAATGCAGCCTTTGATGCGGGCTATGCGTCCGCTTTGGGCAAACCGATCATCGTGCAGCACGGGCCTGATATTCAACATCCACTCAAAGAGGTCGATGCCGCCGCATTGGCCGTTGCCGAAACAGTTGAGCAGATTGTCGATATTCTGCACTATGTCATCAAGGGCGAATTGAAAGGCTATACGCAATAGTTTGCAAGTGCCGGATGTGATGAAATTTCCGGCAACAGCAATCAGGCGATAGAATTACTTTGCTAGAAGTGTTTTACGCTCCTGAAACTCCTTGGTGTCGATTTCACCTTTTGCAAAACGTTCTTCAAGGATATCCAAAGCGCGTCTGTCCGAGCCAGTTTTGGCCACGTGTCCGCCTACGCCAATATAGCGCAACAACAAGATTGTGCCGACAATAACCGCAGCGATAAGTATCAGCATGAACACAAAGCCGAAGAACATTCCGAAGCCGCCCATGCCATCGCCGCCCCACATCATTCCGGGGCCGTGCATCATGTATTCGCCTTTGCCTTCACCCAATGGAGCAGCCAGCGCAATGGCAGGCAGGCTGAGTGCGAGGGTTGAAAGCGTAATAATTTGAGAAATGCGCATTTGATGTCTCCTGACAATGATCGGTCATGCTGATCATGCTGCAGAGTACGACATTTATAGAGTGAGCGTATTGATTGGGATCAATAATGTTTCATTTTAGCTAAAAGCAAAAGCTGCCAGTGACACAATCAGCATTAGGCTGATAGCATTGATCCAGCTGAGGACAGGAACATAACTTGGCGGCCCCCCGGAACGCGCCCAGGACGGCGACATGATGTTCATGAAAAAGATGATGCAGGTCATTACCGCCACAAGAACCAGTTTTGCCGTGAACGCAAAGCCCGGCACCCAGCCGCCATAAGCCAATAACAACATGATACCGCTGGCCCAAAGGATGATGATCGCGAATAGAGAGGTATATCGATAGGCCTTGCGCAAGGTGTTGGTATAACCGGGGGCCGCAAGATCATGGGGGCCCTGGGCCATGCCAAGATAGATATTGCCAAGAGCCGCAACCGAGCCAAAGACAAGAGCCAGCAGATGGATCGCCTTTATCAGGCTTAAAAACAGTGTCATAGTTTTTCCAATCTTTTCATTAGAGCGCTTCTCGTTTTGATGGAATCAATGCAGCGCCCTAAGTCTTTGTTTTAACGCATACCCTGACCCTAGCTCCGGTTCTTTTCCCGCTCGATAGCCCGCCAGCCAATGTCCTTGCGGCAAAAACCGTTTTCCCAATCAATCAGATCAACTGCCTGATAGGCGACTTTTTGCGCCTGGCTGATTGTGTCGCCAAAGCCGGTGACATTCAAAACGCGTCCGCCCGTTGCAAGTAACTGCCCGTCTTTTTCCGCTGTTCCCGCGTGAAAGACCAAAGCGCCGGATTTTTCTGCCGCATCAATATTTTCGATGGACGTGTTTTTGTCATAGTTGCCGGGATAGCCCTTGGAAGCGAGGACAACTGTAAGCGCGGCTTTGTCTTCCCACTCCGCCTCGATTTCCAGAAGATTGCCGCTGGCTGCCGCAAGCATCAATTCCACCAGATCGCTCTTCAGGCGCGGCATTAATACCTGACATTCCGGATCGCCAAAGCGTGTGTTATATTCAATGAGCTGCGGCCCTTCATCGGTCAGCATCAGCCCTGCATATAAAATCCCCTTGAAGGGATGCCCCTTGGAATGCATGCCTGCAAGAGTGGGGACGATGATCCCGCTCATCACTTCATCGATCAGCTCCTGGGTCAAAACCGGGGCAGGTGAGTAAGCGCCCATGCCGCCTGTATTGGGGCCTGTATCGCCATCACCAACGCGCTTGTGGTCCTGGGCAGTTCCCATCAGCATGGCCGTTTGCCCGTCACAAATCGCAAAGAGGCTGGCTTCTTCGCCCTCCAGAAATTCCTCGACGACAACTTCTGCGCCAGCATCGCCGAAGGAGCCTTCAAAGCACATATCCACCGCATCAAGCGCTTCATCAAGGTTCATCGCAACGATAACGCCTTTGCCAGCGGCGAGTCCGTCGGCCTTGATCACAATCGGAGCGCCCATTTGCCTGACATAGGCCTTGGCTTTTGGCGCATTGTTGAACCGCTGATAGGCGGCCGTGGGAATGTTGAACTCGGCGCAAAGGTCTTTGGTGAAGCCTTTCGAGCCTTCCAGCTGGGCCGCAAATCCCGTTGGCCCGAAAGCCGGAATATCTGCCGCATCCAGCGCATCAACCAACCCGTTGACCAGTGGTTGCTCAGGGCCGACAATCACAAAGCCGATATTTTTTTTCTGGCAGAAATCGACGATAGCCTGATTGTCCATGATGTCGAGAGATACGCAGCTCGCATATTGGGCAATGCCCGCATTTCCCGGCGCGCAATAAAGTTCATCGCAATGCAGCGATTGCGTCAGTTTCCATGCCAAGGCGTGTTCGCGGCCACCGGAGCCGATAAGTAAAATGTCCATGATCATTCCGTGGTATTGTTTTCAACCAGACCTACCACCGCCAGAAAACCAGCGCAAAGCATCACATCGCGTATCCACCGAAACTGTGACTTACTTCAAGCTGCGTGCAAGTTCGTCAAGTTGTTCAGCGGAAGCGCTCCAGCCTTGTTCAAACCCCATATCCAAATGCTGTTGTCTGGCTTCGGCGGTTGCATGGCGCGCGCTCCAAATCATTTTGGTTCTACCATCGCCCAAATCAGCAAACTCCACAACGCCAGTCATAAAGCTGTCAGGGCGAGGCACGTATCCTTCTGCATAGCCATCGGTGAAGACGAGTCGTTTCATTGGCTTGACTTCCAGAAACGAACCCACCAAATCCATCCGCTCGCCGCTTGGGCCAGCCATTGTGAGATTGAACCTGCCCCCGGCCTTTGCCTCCATTTCGGCATTTGGAACACTCCAGGGCTTTGGGCAATACCACTGTTTTAGCAATTCACTTTCCGTCCAGCAGCGCCAAACGGTCCCGACGGGCGCATTTATTGTTCGGGTAATGGAAAGAGAATGTTCAATCGGTTTTTCTGGCATGGCTTTGGCTCCTCTCAGTTGATAGAATTATAACTCCTTTGTTTCGACTTACATAGCCTCTTGACGAATCCTCCTGTTCAACCGACAAACCATCCATGACAGATGAAAACAAAATGGTTGCCGATGCCCTGCGCGGAAACTGGGTTCACAAGTTCTTGCCTCAAAGCCTTTGGCCCTATGCGCAACTTGCCCGATGGGAAAGGCCCATCGGCTGGAAACTGCTGATGTGGCCTTGCTGGTGGTCGGCGGCAATGGCCTTTTCCGTCTGGTTCCATAGCCAATCAAATCACGTCTTCAATGCTTCCAATTCCATTGAGAGCTTGCGCTGGGTGATAGGAAGTTCGGATTTACCTTTTTATTTGCTTTTCTTCACTCTTGGCGCGTTCGTCATGCGCGGGGCCGGATGCACCTATAATGATCTCGTCGATCAGGATATTGACGACAAGGTTTCAAGAACCCGCTCTCGTCCTTTGCCGTCGGGTAGGGTAACTCGCAAACAGGCCGCAATTTTTCTATCCCTGCAATTGCTGGTCGGATTGCTGATTTTGCTGCAATTCAACACAACTACCATAATCGTCGGCTTGGTCTCTGTTGTGACAATTGTAATTTATCCTTTCATGAAACGTATCACCTGGTGGCCGCAGTTGTTTTTGGGGCTGGCATTTTCCTGGGGGGCTTTGGTCGGCTGGACGGCAATTGCGGGCGCTTTGCATCTTCCGGCAATTGCTCTTTATCTAGGCAGCATTTGTTGGGTAATCGCCTATGATACGATTTATGCCTATCAGGACATTGAGGATGATGCATTGGTTGGCGTGAAATCAACAGCGCGGCTTTTTGCGGAGAAAACTAGGACAGCGCTTAGCATTCTTTACAGTTTGGCCTTGGTATTTTTTGCAATTGCTTTTCATTTGGCTGGTGTTGCTTGGCCCGCATGGGTTGGTCTCGCTTTGGGCGCACTTCATTTGGGTTGGCAGGTGAAAAGTTTCAGTTACAGCGATCCCGCAAACAGTTTACAGTTGTTCAAATCCAATAGCGGCTTTGGTTGGATATTGTTTTTCGGACTTTTCGCTTCTGTCTTGGTTTGATGGCGAAGGTAACTGTTTTCGTCTTCCTTGGGCTTGTCCCAAGGACCCGCGCAGCGCAGAGAGCAAGCCGCAGGCTTTTGCGAACGATAATAGACATCCGTTACACAGAATTTGCATCTGCAAAGAATGGGAGCGAAGAGCGACCCGCGCAGCGCAGAGAGCAAGCCGCATGCTTTTGCGAACGATAATAGAATTGGTCGGCAGCCTTACAAGGTCTTGCAACCCATGCTGCCTGCGGACTTCCCGTCCGTATTCTTTAAACCCGCGCGATAATTTCCGCAGATGTAATTTTTACAATAGGCCCAACAACGCCAACCTTGCGACGTTTCAGGAACCATGAGCGTGGCTTATAGGCCGTGATGCGTTTGCGCCGTGCAATCGGGCTTTCCAGCATGACCATGCCAAGTTCATCGCGAACTGGCTGAGACATGCCATCTGCCCCAATGATCAGCATTGGAAGCTTAAGAAAGCGACTCCAGGAATGCCAGTCAGCGGCAATATCGTTGAGATCTTGTGCAATCAGCACGGGAATGCAGAGGGCAGGATCACTGTGATGCAATTCGAGAGAAACGGTTTGCGATCCATCTGCATTTTCCACAGCTTTGGCTGCAATGCCTTTGAAAGAACGAGCCGGCAATGCAAAAGACAACGGCAGTCCGCTTTTCGGCATGTTCATCTTAACCGATACACCGGTACGGTCCAAGGTACAGGTCATATCGCCTTTGTTAAAGACAATCCTGTCCTGAAGACCATAGGGGTCCAGTCTGAAAAATGACGTGTTTGTTTCTGCTGCCTTTTCGGCAGTCTGGGTCTTTTGGACCATGATTATGTGCCTTCCTGTCTTCCCTTCAGAGCCCGATCTTTTGCCGGTGCTTCTGATTTCACGGAGGTATTGTTCTTGTTTTTTTGTCTTCCGTGTTGAAAGGACTATAGCCTGAGACAAGCGAAATTCACTTAAGGAAGAAGGTGAATCATCCGTTACTGGAAACTGTGGTTATTGAAACAATAATGGGTGTAACGATTTGAAAAGGAGTCTTTTCAAAGGCTTAACAGGGCAGAGCTCAGACTTGGACAACTTTACCCGGATTCATGATCCCGTTGGGGTCAAGCGCCTGCTTGATTGCCCGCATCATTTGCATCTCAACCGAAGACTTGGTTTCGGTCAAAAGCTGGCGCTTCAGTTTCCCAATACCATGTTCGGCAGATATCGAACCGTTGAGCAACAGCACGACCTTGTTCACAACGGCGTTGAGTGCTTCACGTTCTGCCAGAAATTCTTCCGTTGATAAATTTTCCGGCTGGGAAATATTATAATGGATATTACCATCGCCCATATGACCGAAAGAAAACAGCCGGGCGCCAGCCATGATGCCCGTGACCGCTGCATCAGCCTGTTTGAGAAAGGTCGGAACCTGATGAACCGGAACAGAAATATCATTTTTTACCGAACCACCCAGCAGTTTTTGACTGGAGGGCATTGTTTCCCGAATGGTCCAAAAGGCATCCCGTTGGCTTTCGTTTTGGGAAACAACCGCGTCTTCAATCGCGCCAGTATCGACGGCTTTCCCCAAAATCTCTTCGGCCAGCTCCGTTGCATCTACTTGGCTGCGGCCGGAGGATATCTCCATCAGCACATACCATTGATGTTTGCATTGCAACGGGTTCTTGATGGAGTGCGCAAATTTTTGAACAGTTTCAATGCCGAGCTGCGGCATGAACTCGAACCCCGTCAGTGATTTGCCCGCCGCATTGCCAGCAATTTGAAACAGTTCCAGCGCTGCCTCAGGCGTTTTCATGCCTGCAAAAGCTGCAACCCGTCCGACCGGCTTTGGAAACAGCTTGATCACCGCAGCGGTGATAATGCCCAATGTGCCTTCAGCGCCAATGAACAGATCGCGCAAATCATAGCCCGTATTGTCTTTCTTAAGGCGTCGCAGGCCGTTCCAGATTTCGCCCGTGGCGGTCACCACTTCCAGGCCGAGGATCATGTCCCTTGTATTGCCGTAAGACAGAACGGCCGTGCCGCCAGCATTGGTGGAAATATTTCCGCCAATCATGCAAGAGCCTTCCGATGCCAATGTCAATGGAAACAGGCGCTCGTTCTCATCGGCCATCAACTGAATACTTTTCAGAATAACGCCAGCTTCAACAATGGCCGTATTGCCTTCAAGATCGATATCGCGGATCCGGTTCATCCGTTCCATTGAAAGTACGATCTGCTCGCCGCTATCATCCGGTACTCCGCCCGCTGCATGGCCCGTATGGCCCCCTTGGGGAACAATCGCCGTTTTGGTTTCATTTGCCAGCCTGATGATTTGCGCTACTGCGTCAGTCGATTGAGGTTTTAAGACAAGCGGTGTCTTGCCAACAAAAATATCGCGGTTTTCATGGGTATAATGGGTCAGGTCATCGGCGCTGGTCAAAGCGTTCTTTTCACCAACAAGGTCGATAAAGCGCTGGATCAATTGAGGATCAAGGGGCTTGCTCATCTAAGGGTGACCTCCGAAATGTTTCCCCGTGGTGCGGCGGCACGTGACAATCGATCATTGATTGCAATGCCCAATTCTTCCATGGGAATTGGCGCAACGCAAATCTGGCGGACACCTTTTGCATCCAGTTGCTTCATAAAGGCATAGAGGTTTGCAGCAGCCTCAACAAGATTACTGGACGGGCTGAGATTCAAACTGGCTGCAGCTTGTTTCGGGGCTGGTTGATTGCCAAAGCCAAGCCATCCGGCGTGGTCAGGGCAGGAACTGCAATTCAGCTTCACCGAGGCGTTGGGCGCATAATGGCTGACCATCATGCCGGGGGCCAGAATACCGCTTTTCTTCGAAGGGTGTCTGATCGGCGTGCCGCTTATCGCTTCAATTTCTGCTACACCAACAGCGCCGGATCGAAGCAGGGTAACATGATCGCCATCAATCTTGACGATGGTTGATTCAAGCCCGACAGGGCAGGGGCCATCATCAATGATCAACAATTCTTCGGCGCCATATTCCGCCGCCACATGCTCGGCGGTTGTTGTGGAAATTCTTCCCGATTTATTGGCGCTTGGGGCTGCCAGCGGCCTGCCAAAAGCGCTGATGATCTGGCGCGAAAATCCCTTCGGGCATCGAAGGCCAACCGTGCCAAGCCCTGCCGTCACAAGGTCGTGCAATAGTGATTGCGAGTGCAAAGGGACCACAATCGTCAATGGTCCTGGCCAGAACTTTGCCGCAAGTCGGCTGGCCAACCTATTCATCAGGCCATATTCTTCCGCCATGACCTGCCCATCAACGTGGCAGATCAGCGGGTTGAAACTGGGCCTGCCTTTCATGGAAAATATCCTCGCCACGGCAGCGCCATTGGTTGCATCGGCAGCAAGTCCGTAAACCGTTTCCGTTGGAATCGCGACGGGCAATCCCGCCCGCAATACCGACACTGCCTCGCTTAAGGCATTTGCTGACTGCTTTGTGGAAACGGTTTGGGTCATCTTGCCGGGGGATGCTTTGCTTAAGGTAATAAAATTGTCCGCTTTCTTACCTATTTGCTGTAAAAAGCGCAAAGTAAGTTTGGATATAAATTACGGAATCCTTGGTTGGGTTAATTGACGTATACGTCAAAAAAAGATACCGCTATGCCAGCAGACCAAACTAGCTTGGACTAGCTTTTTGTGGAGGAATTTCATGTATCGCGCACCCGTCTCGGAAATCGCATTTGCCCTGAAACACGTTGCCGGAATGAAAGCAGCCATGGATGCGGGAAAACTCAACGGTTTAACCGAGGATCTGGTCGATGCCGTATTGGAAGAGGCTGGTAAATTTGCCTCTGAAGAAATTGCACCCTTGAACTGGTTGGGCGACCAGACAGGCTCAAAAGCAAAAGATGCTGTGGTGATAACGCCAAAGGGCTGGAAGGAAACCTATAAAGCTTGGGCGGAAAGCGGCTGGAACGCAATTGCCGGTCCTGAAGAGTTTGGCGGCCAGGGTCTGCCTACCATGATGGCGCTCGCCGCGTCGGAAATGTGGAATTCGGCCTCCATGGCCTGGGCGCTTTGCCCGCTATTGACCGTTGGCGCAGTTGAAGCCTTGGACAAGCATGGCTCCGATGAGCTTAAAGCCAAATTTCTGGCTAAGCTGACAGCAGGCGAATGGACCGGAACCATGAACCTGACCGAACCCCAGGCAGGCACAGACCTTGCTGCGTTGAAATCCCGCGCCGAACCGCAAGGCGATGGAACTTACAAGATTTTCGGCCAGAAGATTTTCATCACCTATGGCGAACATGATATGACCGACAATATTTGCCATCTGGTTTTGGCCCGTTTGCCCGATGCGCCTGCTGGCGTGAAAGGCATTTCACTCTTTCTCGTGCCTAAATTCATGGTCAATGATGATGGAAGCCTGGGCAAGCGCAATGATGTATTTTGCCAAAGCACCGAGCATAAATTGGGCATTCACGGCTCACCTACCTGCGTGATGATTTACGGTGATGGCTTTGAAGGCCATGCGCCAGGCGCAATCGGCTATCTGATTGGCGAAGAAAACCGTGGTCTAGCCTGCATGTTCACGATGATGAACAATGCCCGCCTCAATGTCGGTATCCAGGGTGTAGCGATTGCCGAAGCGGCTTATCAACATGCTCTGGCTTATGCCCATGACCGCAAACAGGGCAAGGCACCGGGCAGTACTGATGAAGGCATGAGCCCAATCGTGCAGCACCCGGATGTGATGCGCAATCTGCTGACCATGAAATCAATGATCAGAGCATCAAGAGGCATTTGCTACTCTTGCGCCCATGCTCTTGATATGGCTCACGAGACAACTGGCGACGAGCAAAAGTTTTGGACCGAACGCGCAAATATTTTAACCCCGATTGCCAAAGCCTTTTCGACAGATATGGGCGTGGATGTTGCTTCCATTGGTGTGCAGATACACGGCGGGATGGGTTTCATCGAGGAAACCGGGGCAGCGCAATTTTTACGCGATGCCCGCATCAATCCGATCTATGAAGGAACCAATGGTATCCAGTCGATTGACCTTGTTATGCGTAAATTGCCGTTATCCGGCGGAGATTCTGTAAAAGCCTATATCTCCGAATTGCGCGATATCGCCGAAGCGGTTCGCGGTACCAATCACCCGGAATTTGGCGATACGGCCCAGCGCCTGAATAAGGCAATCGATGAAGTTGAAACGGCTACCAACTGGATGTTGAGCTCTATGAAGGAAGGCAAGACCGAGGAAGTGCTTGCGGGAGCAACGCCTTATCTGCGACTGTTCGGCCTTGCATCGGGCGGAGCTTATCTGGCAAAAGCCGGATTGCACGGCCCGAAAGAAGAGCATGCGGTGCTGGCACGATATTTTGCTGATAATTTCCTTGGTGAATGCTCTTCACTTCGCTCAACTGTATGCGATGGTGCCGCTAGTCTTCTTTCCGCAAAATCGCTTCTCAACGTCGCTTGACACTCAAAGGACTTCACCAAATGGCATCCAGAATTGAAACATCGCTAGGTCACGGTATTTTGACGATTCGTATGAACCGTCCGTTGAAAAAGAATGCAATCACAGGTGAAATGTATGCCGAAATGGCAGCGGGCCTGAAAAAGGCGGCGGAAATGGACAAGATCCGCTGTACACTCATCCTTGGCACGCCGGGTGCGTTTTCATCGGGCAATGACATCGCAGACTTCATGCAGATTGCCATGTCAGGCGAGCGCGGCTCAATGGCTGTGTTTGATTTCCTGGAGCAGATCATCATGGCTTCCAAGCCCGTTATCGCTGGCGTGGATGGTCTGGCGATAGGCGTTGGAACTACCATGTTGATGCATTGCGATTATGTTATTGCCTCCGAGCACAGCACATTCAAAACCCCTTTTGTGGATCTTGGTCTGGTTCCCGAAGCTGGTTCCAGCCTGATCGCGCCGCGCATCATGGGCCATCATAATGCCTTTGCAATGCTGGCAATGGGCGAGACTTTCACCGCTCAGGAAGCTCAGCGCGTTGGTCTTGTGCATCGTGTTTGCAAGGATGAAAACCTGGAGAAATATGCCCATCAGGTTGCTGAGAATATTTCCGCCAAACCGCCGGAAGCCTTGAAGATTTCGCGTGACCTCATTCGCGGTGACCGCTCTGATGTGCTGGCGCGGATGAAAGAAGAGGCAGTCTTGTTCGGCGAGCGTTTGACCTCCGATGAGGCGAAAGCAGCCTTTATGGCCTTTATGGCAAAAGGGCAGAAAAAAGCCAGTTAGTCTTCGGCCGCTATTTGCTGGTCATAAGCTTTCAAAAAACGTTTTGGCGCCATATCGCGCCAGGTCTTGAGCAGATGCATCTTTGCCCATTCAGGATCAAGTTTGTCCGGATAAACCAGAACCAGATTATGTGGGCGGTAATGATCCGTTACGTAGAAGGTATCGCTAGCCGTTTCGACCAAAAATTCCCGTTCTTCTTTTGACATCTTGAAGACGGGTGCAT
>JBAUHS010000168.1:0-4908 GCA_049680405.1 Salaquimonas sp.
GAAAAACGGTTTGGCCGCAGGTGTTGGCGTCGGAGTTGGTCTTGGTATCGCAGGAGCCTTGTTTGCCCCAAGACAGCGCACAGTCATTGTTCAGCAGCCTACTTATGTTGTTCAACCAACCTGCTACAATCAAACGCAACAATATTACGATCAGTTTGGCATCTTGCGTGCTCGCACTGTTCAGGTTTGCAACTAGGGTCTTTCATAAAGGCTTCAGTCAACGCCCCAAGCTGAGGCAAGAATGAAAGATCCAAAAGAAAAAACCGCTTCAACATTGTTGGGCGGTTTTTTTGTTCTTTCCATAACACTTGAAATCAGACCGTGGCGTTAACCGCCGTAAAGACAACATCCTCACCTTGCAAAGAGGCTGAAACTGCAAGTCCGGCAGCTTCGGCAAGCTTTAAGGTATAAAGCGGTTGGACCGCATGGGCATCGAGGTTTTCCTCAAAAGTGCCGTTGAGCAAATCAAGAAAGACCGGAGGTACTCTGGCATTTTTGCCCGAAGCGACAATTTTGAATCTTGGTGTGCCATTCGGATCTTCAAAACTCGCCGAAACAACGCCACCGCGCGGAATGGCATTCAAGGAAATCAAAAGCATGTTCAAAAGGAATTTGACCTTGTTCTTCGGCATCAGCGCCCGCTCGCCGGACCATTCCAGTGTGGTCTTCTTTTCCGTGTCAAAATATCCCTGAGCAACCGATTGGGCGTCCCCTGTATCAATATCAGCGCCCGCCGATCCGGCTGCCCCGAAGGCAATGCGTGCAAACTGCAATTTGGAGGAAGCATTGAGTGCTGAAGAGCGGATCAAGCCCATGGCAATTTCTTTCGTCTCCGCATCGGTTCCATCTTCATCCAGCAATTCCAGACCGTTTGAGATCGCTCCCACCGGAGAAATAATATCATGGCATACGCGGCTGCATAAAAGAGCGCCGAGATCCATTGCGGAAATTTCAGGTAATTTTGGCATAAAAGCCCCCATCTTTAGTTGGATTTCCGGACCACAAACCAAACCGGATATAACAAAGCAAACCCATCCGTTTCAGCATTTTATGCCGAATCATTTTGAATATCATTGCCAAGGGATACACAATCATTACAGCCATTGAAAGAACAGGGCGAATTGCCGGAGATTTTGGCCGATACGGCCCAATGCCAGAACAGCGATAAATACCCCCTTCAACGGCACTAATCGGCAGTTGAGAAATTTGGCACGCAGCCCTCTTCCCTTCCCGTTTCCCCTTTCCAGTGCTTTTGCCACTTAAATGTCACAATTGATTCACTTTCTGGCAAACAATTTGCTTCATACATTATTCACCAAGACAAAATCACATCCACTCAATGTTCGGCGGAAAAAGCCATGAACAGGAGAACCAAAATGCAAAACACTCAAAAAACACGCTTTAAAGCGGGACTGACATCTCTTTTGATCCAATTGGCCGCCTTTATTGCGCTATTCTCGGTCTTGATTGCCCATTCTGACCGGGCAAACGCCCAGGCATCCAATCACTACACCGCCCAGGAAATCGTCGATGCCGGTCATAATTTCTTCGGCAAGACATCTGGTGCTTTGGCAGCTGCTTTCGAAAAAACCTTTGCCCGATATGGCCTGCCAAATGGCTACATACTTGGCGAAGAAGCCGGCGGCGCTTTCATCGGCGGTCTGCGCTATGGTGAAGGCCAGATCTTCACGAAAAATGCCGGAGACCACAAAGTGTTTTGGCAAGGCCCATCCATTGGCTGGGACTACGGCCTTGATGGCAACCGGACCATGATGTTGGTTTATAATCTCGCGGACATCCCTTCCCTGTATAAGCGCTATTACGGAGTGAGTGGCTCAGCCTATCTCATCGGCGGTGTGGGCGTGACAGCCTTGACCAATCAGGGTGTCCATCTGATCCCAATCAAAACCGGCGTTGGCGTACGACTTGGCGCAAATATCGGCTATCTGAAACTGACTGATCGCCCCCGCGTCAATCCGTTTTAAGACAGCTAAAGCTGCCTCAGCAGGCACAACATCATATCATGCCATAAGGGAGCATTTTGCTCCCTTATTTTTTGCCGTTAACTCATTTTGAATTTTTTTGACTGCCAGGTTCAGTAAACATGGAAACCGGTGGCATTTCATGCGATTATCAATTTGTTAATCCTAAATCACGGGAAAAACTAAATTTGGAGGCGTTGTAGCTTGTTCGAAGGTGTCTTGTATTTCGTTCTTGGTTTTTTGGCCTCGGCCCTGATTGCCTTGATGGTTTCTCCGGCAATCTGGAACCGCGCTGTGGTGCTGACCAAGAGACGCATTGAAAGCTCGGTTCCGCTTACACTCAATGAAGTGCAGGCTGACAAAGATCAATTGCGGGCTGAGTTCGCCATGAGCACAAGACGGCTGGAGCTTTCCATCGAAGAGCTGCAAGAAAAAGCCTCCCGTCAGGTGATCGAGATCAACCGCAAGCGCGATGAATTGACCAAACTTGCTGCTGAAAGCCGTGAGAAAATACAGACCGTTGCAGAACTGGATGCCCGAAGCAGCGAATTGCGCAGCCGCCTGGCAGAACGTGAAGAAATGCTGGCGAAAGTCTCCGGTGAGTTGAACACTACCAGGGAAAAGTTGGAAAACCGCGCCCTCGAACTTGAACGCCTACAAGGCATTTTGAGCGAAACCCGGTCCGAAGCAGACTCCAAACGCATTGAATTGGTGGCCAAACAAACTTCGCTGGACGATCTAAACGACAGGGCCGCCGACTTTGAAGCGGAGAAAAAACAACTCAAAGACGAGATGGAAGAATTGCGCCGCAATCTGAAAAAGAGCGAGGCCGAATTTGCCAGCGCCGAGCAGCGCAGCAAGGATGCCGACAGCCGTCTTACCCGACTTCAGAAAAACAATGCTGATCTGGAAGAAAAACTGCAACGCCGCGAACGCGATATTGCTGAATTGCGTTCCAGCGATGGCGCTGAAAGCGATTCCAGCAGTGAGCTGACCCGCCTGTTGATGGAAGAGCGCCAGAAGGTGAACACGCTTGAGGCCAATCTGGCCAAGACTACTTTGCGGATGGAAGCCATGCTTTCCGATGCCTCCAATGAAAATGTCAGCCGCGCCGTCAAAACGCTGAATTCAGAAAAGAATGACCTGCGCAAAAAACTGAAAGCAGCAGTGCAGGCGCGTGATGCCCTGGAAAAGGAAGTTCGTTCCTACCGGGACAATACTGGCGTGGAATGGGAAAACGAGCGAAAGGACAATGCGATATTGCGTGAGCGGATCAATGATCTGGCCGCTCAGGTCACCGCCATGACCGCCGCGATTGAAGGGCCTGAATCTCCTATCAACGATATTCTGGAAGAGGCGGTAAAGGCCAAAGGTTCAAAAAAATCGAGCGCCGGCCATGGTAACTCCCTCGCCGACCGTGTCCGCGCCTTGCAAGAATCAGCCAGGGTCAAGCGGGCCTAAGCGGGCCTGATCAACCCCTGCCCGCAACCCGCAGAAACCGACCTATTGAACGGATATTTTTCCGGTAATCTGCCCGCGATTGATATCATAAAACCAAAGGGCTTTGGAACCATCGCGAAAAACTAGATTCATCAACACACGACCATTTGTTTCTGACGCCGAGAGTATCCGCGCACCATCAGGTAGATCGACCGCCTGCTCAAAGCCCGGCTCAACCGGAACGCTGGCAGAAGTAACTGCAGCCGTTTGCGGCGCAGTATCATCATCGCCATAACCGCCAATCTTGTAGACAATTGCGCCAAGGACAGCCATAAGCGCCACCATGTTCAATCCCATGAAAACAGAACTGAACTTGACCAGTTTCTTCCGCACCTTCTCCATTTCCGGGTCCAGTGGTTTTTCTTCTTCAAAGGATTCTTTATCATTATTCTGCGGGCCGCTCATTTGGCTAAGGCTCCAATTCTCTAGATACAAGGTTTTGCATGTCCGATAACCCAGATCACAACGAGAAAAAAGCCTTCATCGTCGATGAAAACGCTTTAGGCATGCGCTTTGATGTTTTTATCGCAGAAAAAATGCCGCAGCATATCTCACGCACCCGCGTCAAACAGCTCATCAAGGGCGGCAACATCACGCTGGATGGCAAATCCTGCACAAGCGCCAATCAGCGCATGAAGGGCGGAGAGGTGATTGAGCTGATCATTCCTGAGCCTGAAGACCCCACGCCGTTGCCTGAAGATATACCGCTCGAAATCCTGTTTGAAGATGACCATCTGATCGTCATCAACAAGCCTGCCGGCATGGTCGTGCATCCCGCCGCAGGCAATTGGACAGGAACACTGGTCAATGCATTGCTGCATCATTGCGGCGAAGGCTTCAAAGGCATTGGCGGCGTTAAACGCCCGGGCATTGTCCACCGCCTCGACAAGGAAACCTCCGGCATCATGGTCGTCGCCAAAACCGAAGAGGCTCTGGCAGGCCTTGCAGCGCAATTTGCAGATCATGGTCGCACCGGCCCCTTGGAGCGGGCTTATCTCGCACTCGTTTGGGGTGTCCTGCCTCACAACAAGGGAGTAGTAGATGCGCCCTTGGGACGCTCGTCCGGTAATCGATTGAAACGTGCCGTCGTCAACATCAACCAGCCCGATGCCCGCGAGGCCATTACCCATTATAATGTGGTGCGCCATCTCGATGGCAAGGGAGAAGGCCAAGCCAACGCATCCCTGATCGAATGCCGTCTGGAAACAGGTCGTACCCACCAGATCCGCGTGCATTTGGCCCATCTCGGTCATCCGCTGATCGGCGATCAGGAATATGGCAAACACTTTGAAACCAAGGCCAATGCGCTGGCCTCACCGGCCCAGGAAACCGTCAAGGCTTTTGGTCGCCAAGCCCTTCACGCTGCCCTTCTCGGCTTCGAGCATCCCGTTACGGGCGAGCACTGCCGCTTCGAAGCGCCCATGCC
>JBAUHS010000169.1:0-15777 GCA_049680405.1 Salaquimonas sp.
GTGTGTTAGATATTTGGCCTGAACATCAACAGCAGCAAACAACGACATACCAAGCAGCATTATCCCAATGCCGAGGGCATTATTGGTTTTGCGAGATATTGACTGAGAGACTAATACCGGAGCTACTGTTGAAATGGGAATATGAAGAATTCCTGTCTGAGCGGTTACTTGAAAGACCTACATCACCCGACGCAAAGATCGCAAAGGCTGTGGCCTATTGGAAAACACTGGATCTTAAGTAATGATAAGTATCACGGAAGCCGGATAGCGCCATCCAGACGGATTGTTTCACCATTCATATAAGGGCTTTCCACAATCATCCGTGCCAAAGACCCATATTCTGATGGCTTGCCGAGGCGCTTGGGGAAAGTCACTTGCGCTGAAAGTGAATCAACGACTTCCTGACCAAGGCCCTCAAACAACGGCGTAAGGAAAAGACCCGGTGCTATCGCGCATATCCTGATTCCGTAATAGGCAAGATCACGAGATACGGGCAGCGTCATACCGACTATCGCACCTTTGGTAGCCGAATAGGCAACCTGCCCCTTTTGACCGTCATAGGCAGCGACCGAAGCCGTGTTTATAATGACACCGCGTTCACCATCATCATTGGGATCATTCTTTGCCATTTGCTCGGCACAGAGACGGAACACATTGAAAGTTCCGGTCAGATTGATATCAATGGTCTTCTTGAAGAGGCCGAGGTCATGGGGCCCTTCTTTGCCTAGAGTTTTTGAAGCAACTCCGATACCTGCACAATTCACATTCGCTGTGATCTTACCGAATTTTTCCATAGTTCCAAAGATAGCCGCAATGACACTTGCTTCATCGGTCACATCTACTTTTTGAAACAATACCGAATCGCCCAGTTCTGCCGCAACTTTCTCGCCGCGATCAGCATTCATGTCAAAGATGGCAACCTTTGCGCCGCCAGCCACAAAATTCCTGACCGTCGCCTCCCCAAGTCCAGACGCCCCGCCTGTAACAACGGCTACTGTTTCATTGAGTTTCATGGATGTTGCTCCTCTTTCAATCATGATGTCGAATGATAGTCCAGCTTTGGCCAGTATTGCCAGCCTCAAATTTGCAAAACAGGTGTTGAACTTGGCAATAACTGGGATTCCGGAACTACCTCTCTCTTAATGAGAATGTGAGAAACGCTCTCGGTCAGTCACTAAAAAACGGGCTCAGGATTTCTCCCAAGCCCGTCCAAAAAATTTAAAATGAACCGTGCTTAAAGCGCAGCTTGAAGCGTTGTCAATTGATCCAGATATTCTGATGCGGCAGTTTTTGCATCCTCATCTTTAGCGTCCGCCAAATCTTCTTTGGCATCCTGAACGCGTTTGGCAAGGTCTTCTTTGTTCAGATCAGCAACATTGGTTGCATGCTCAGCCAGGATCGACAGGCCATTGGGAGAAACGTCTGCAAATCCGCCGAAAATCACATAACGCGATGCAGCTCCGTCAGCCATTTTCACCTCGACAACGCCAGGTTTAATGGTCGACATAAAAGGCGCATGGTTGGCAAGAACCTGAAAATAACCTTCAGTTCCAGGAATCAGCACTTCAGATGCTTCGCCTGAAACCAGAAGTTTCTCCGGTGAGACCAATTCAAAAGGAAAGGCTTGAGCCATTTATCTATTCCCTTTAGCGCAAAGCGCAACCTAAAAATTAGGCTGCTTCTGCTGCCATTTTCTGTGCTTTTTCAACAGCTTCTTCAATCGAACCAACAAGGTAGAAAGCTGCTTCTGGAAGATGGTCGTATTTACCATCCACAAGATCCCGGAAGCCTTTGATGGTGTCTTCAAGCGGAACCAGTTTACCCGGTGCACCAGTGAAGACCTCAGCCACGAAGAACGGCTGTGACAAGAAGCGCTCAACTTTACGCGCACGCGCAACAGCCAATTTATCTTCTTCTGACAATTCGTCCATACCAAGGATCGCGATGATATCCTGCAGTGCTTTATAACGCTGCAACACTTCCTGCACGTCACGGGCACAACGATAATGCTCTTCACCGATAACCAATGGATCGAGAATACGCGAGGTTGAATCGAGCGGATCAACCGCAGGATAAATACCTTTTTCAGCAATCGAACGGTTAAGAACGGTTGTCGCATCCAAGTGAGCAAAGGTTGACGCAGGCGCCGGGTCGGTCAAGTCATCGGCAGGAACGTAAACGGCCTGCACAGAAGTGATCGAACCTTTGTTGGTTGTAGTGATGCGCTCTTGCATCGCGCCCATATCCGTACCCAATGTTGGCTGATAACCAACCGCTGATGGGATACGTCCAAGAAGCGCTGACACTTCTGAACCAGCCTGTGTAAAGCGGAAAATATTGTCAACGAAGAACAAAACGTCCTGACCTTCATCACGGAAGTGTTCCGCAATCGCAAGACCAGTCAAAGCAACACGGGCACGCGCACCTGGAGGCTCGTTCATCTGACCAAACACCAGCGCACATTTTGAACCGGCTGTTGAGCCATTGTTCTCATGCGGGTCTTTGTTCACGCCAGATTCGATCATCTCGTGATACAAGTCGTTACCTTCGCGTGTACGCTCACCAACACCAGCAAACACAGAGTAACCGCCGTGTGCTTTCGCGATGTTGTTGATCAATTCCTGAATAAGAACCGTTTTACCAACACCAGCACCACCGAAGAGACCAATTTTACCACCTTTTGAATAAGGAGCGAGAAGATCAACAACCTTGATGCCTGTTACCAGAATTTCAGCTTCGGTCGACTGATCAACAAAGTCAGGAGCAGGCTGGTGAATACCACGGCGTGCTTTTGTTGTAACTGGACCAGCTTCATCAACCGGCTCGCCAATCACGTTCATGATACGGCCAAGGCACTCATCGCCCACTGGCACAGAGATTGGCGCGCCCAAGTCAGCAACTGCCTGACCGCGAACAAGACCCTCGGTAGAATCCATCGCGATGGTACGAACAGTGTTTTCACCAAGATGCTGCGCAACTTCGAGAACCAGACGTTGACCATTATTGTCAGTTTCAAGGGCGTTCAAAATATCTGGCAGAGCGCCTGAGAACTGAACGTCAACAACCGCACCAATAACCTGGGTCACTTTACCAGTGGCGCCGCTCATCGCAGCCGATTTCTTTGGAGCCGCTGCCTTTGCAGGTGCAGCTTTCTTAGCCGGAGCCGCTTTCGCAGCGGGCTTCTTTGCAGCAGCCTTTGCAGGTGCCTTTGTTGTTGCAGCTTTTGCCATTTTACATCTCTCCAGACATTAAATTTCGCATCCCTTCTGGTATGGCTTTCGCCACCCGGCAGAGACTTTAGAGCGCTTCCGCACCCGAGATAATTTCAATCAATTCTTTTGTAATCTGCGCCTGACGCTGACGGTTATAGCTCAGAGTCAATTTGTCGATCATTTCACCAGCGTTGCGGGTCGCATTATCCATTGCGGACATTTTGGCACCCATTTCACCAGCAGCATTTTCCAGCAATGCACGGAAAACCTGAACAGAAACATTGCGTGGCAAAAGATCACCAAGAATGGCTTCTTCGCTCGGCTCATATTCATAGCTCACATCACCGCTTGCAGCTTCTTCGCCTTCTTCAACTTCAGGAATAGAGGCTGGAATAAGATTAAGGGCAGTTGGAACCTGGCTGATGACAGATTTGAACTCTGAATAAAACAAAGTACAAACATCAAAGGCTTCGTCAGCAAACATTTCCAAGATGCGCTTGCTGACAGTTGTCGCTTCATCAAACCCGATATATTTTACCGAACGAAATTCGATCCGCTCAACAATTCTCGGACCAAACTCCATTTTCAGAGCATCATAGCCTTTTTTGCCAACGGTATAGATTTTTACTTCTTTACCTTCAGCAAGCAATTTGCGCGCATGAATACGTGCCAAACGGGCAATTGATGAGTTGAAACCACCACAAAGCCCGCGTTCAGCTGAAGCCACAACCAGTAAATGCACCTGGTCTTTACCATTGCCGGAAAGCAGCAAAGGCGCATCTTCACGCCCTTCCATGCTTTTCGCCAAGCCACCTAATACTTTAGCCATTTTGGTTGAATAGGGGCGAGCCTGCTCCGCAGCCATTTGGGCACGGCGAAGCTTCGCAGCCGCGACCATTTTCATGGCTTTGGTGATTTTTTGCGTCGCTTTAACCGATGCAATCCGGTTTTTTAGGTCCTTTAAGGAAGCCATTTAGCTATTTCCCAGAGTCTCAATTAGTCTCTATATCCGTTGCTTATGCAAAGCCTTTTGCAAAGCTATCGATTGCGGCTACCAGTTTCGCCTTAACGGCGTCGCTGATGGCTTGCTCTTTGCGAATGCTTTCCAAAACATCTTTGTGGCTAGAATTCATGCTTGCCAAAAGACCTTTTTCAAAGGCACCAACCTGGTTCACTGGCAATTTGTCCAGATAACCATTCACACCAGCAAACAGAACAACAACTTGCTCTTCGGTTTTCAGCGGCGAGAACTGCGGCTGTTTCAGCAACTCTGTCAAACGTGCACCACGGTTCAGCAAGCGCTGGGTAGCGGCATCGAGATCAGAACCAAACTGGGCAAATGCTGCCATCTCACGATACTGAGCCAACTCACCTTTGATTGAACCGGCAACCTGTTTCATCGCTTTGATCTGCGCAGCAGAACCAACGCGGGAAACTGACAGACCCACATTCACCGCAGGACGAACACCCTGATAGAACAAATCTGTTTCGAGGAAGATCTGACCATCCGTGATCGAAATCACATTGGTAGGAATAAACGCAGACACGTCGTTGCCCTGTGTTTCAATAACCGGCAAAGCAGTCAAAGAACCAGCGCCATTTTCTTCGTTCATTTTGGCAGAACGCTCAAGCAAACGAGAGTGAAGATAGAAAACGTCACCTGGATAAGCTTCACGGCCCGGAGGACGACGTAGCAGAAGTGACATCTGACGATAAGCAACCGCCTGCTTGGAAAGGTCATCATAACCGATCAGCGCATGCTGGCCGTTGTCGCGGAAATATTCACCCATGGTGCAACCGGTAAACGGAGCAAGATACTGCATTGGAGCAGGATCGGACGCTGTTGCAGCAACAATGATTGAATATTCAAGCGCGCCGCGCTCTTCAAGAACTTTAACAAACTGGGCGACAGTTGAACGTTTTTGACCAACCGCCACATAAACGCAGTAGAGTTTGTCTTTGTCAGGGCCATTATCATGGATAGGCTTCTGGTTAAGGAAGGTATCAAGAATGATCGCTGTCTTACCGGTCTGACGGTCACCAATAACCAATTCGCGCTGGCCACGGCCAACAGGAATAAGCGCATCAATTGACTTGAGGCCGGTAGACATTGGCTCATGCACAGATTTACGCGGGATAATGCCCGGCGCTTTCACATCCACACGAGAACGTAATTTTGATTTGATAGGGCCCTTGCCATCGATGGGGTTACCAAGAGCGTCAACCACTCGGCCAAGCAATTCCGGACCGATTGGAACGTCAACGATAGAACCGGTACGTTTAACGGTATCGCCTTCTTTAATGCCACGGTCATCACCGAACAACACGACGCCGACATTGTCGGTTTCAAGGTTCAAGGCCATGCCTTTGATGCCACCCGGGAACTCAACGAGCTCACCGGCCTGAACATTATCAAGACCATAAACGCGGGCGATACCATCACCAACGGAAAGAACCTGACCAACTTCAGAAACTTGCGCTTCCTTACCGAAGTTTTTTATTTGGTCTTTTAGAATTGCGGAAATTTCCGCTGCACGAATATCCATTATCCGACCTCTTTGAGCGCTAGCTTGAGCGATGATAGTTTTGTACGAAGTGACGTGTCGATCTGGCGTGAGCCGACCTTAACAATCATTCCACCGAGTAACGACGGATCGACTGAAGCGTCAATGGCGACGTCTTTGCCGACAACACTTTTAAGTGCTGCCTTCAATTCTTTAGTCTGGGAAGCTGTAAGCGCCTTAGCTACAGTCACCTCCGCAGATGCTTCGCCTTTATGGTCAGCAAGAAGCCGACGAAAAGCCGAAAGCATTTCCGGCATCACAAAAAGCCTGCGGTTTTTTGCGATGACACGAATAAAATTGCCTGTAAGACCTGAAATCTTTGATTTCGTCAAAATGCCATCGATTGCGGCAAACTGGTCGTCGGCAGAAAAAACGGGAGAGCGAACAAGTCTCAAAAGGTCCGCAGAACTGTTCAGCACCGTATCAAAACGGGCCAGATCAGTTTCGACCGGACCGAGCTTCTTTTCGCTCAGCGCAAGGTCAAACAAAGCGCTCGCATAGCGCTCGGTAATTCCAGAAACGGGAGAGGCTGAATTGGCCAAGGTATGAACAGTCCCCAAGATGCGTTCAATGAGCCTTGAAAATATAGATTCTCTCCAGCGCTTTGCTTGGCTAAAATCTATCAAGTTATTGAACTTGTGTATCTTTTTAATAATTTCACAGTTTTCAAGAGACCTAAATCCCTCATAACCGCGCTTCAACTAGCATACTGATTACGGAGTCGCAACCAACCAAGCCCCCGCTTTTTGCAGATAGTTATGAAACTATTGTCGCATGCCATAAGGTTTGGCAAACTGTTTTATTAAATAGCTTTATCCCTGCACCAACTCAAATCGACCTTGTTTGGATGCTTTAGTAATATCGGAGGTAAATACATTGCCGAATAGATCATTTAAAATAGCGCGTTTGGTTGCTATTTCTTTTACGCTAATGGTGTTGAGCGTCCTGGGCACTGCCGCGGCAATCCCTGGACCCCAACGCGCCCTGGCACCCGGTCTTTTCGGCCTCACACAAATTGATCAATCGACCTTTATTGACGCAACTACAAAGGCTGACGAAGCCAAGTCACTTATCATCAAGGCAAATTCTACTCTGAAGGCCTTTTTCGGTGAATTGAAGTCCTCGCCAAAAATCGTCATCTGCACGCAAGAGTCGTGTTTTGATCGTTTCGGTGGCGGGCCTCGCGGGATAACTTATGGATATGATCTTATCAAGATTGGGCCCAAAGGGTTCAACGAAATGATTATTACCCATGAATTGTTTCATGGAGAACTGCACAAGCGTATGGGTCGCTTTGGAATGGTTAAGCCAAAATTTCCCGCTTGGTTCAATGAAGGCCTTGCAACAATCATTTCGAACGACAATAGATATCGGACAAAATTCACACCAGACGAATTGGCCTGGATAAGAAACGCAAATAATTATTGGGGCGATTGGGGAAACAGGATCAGCGAGCGTGGTTGGCGTGACACGTATGGCGCAGCAAGGGCGGCCGTGCTGGCATTGCAAAACGAGATTGGCCAAAAAGGTCTGTTGCAATTGATCGATCTGGTTACAATCGACGACTTGGAATTTGAAGCGGCCATCACAAAAGTGCGAACACAAACCCTTTCCACATCTCAGTCTTAAAGAAAGCTTTGCGGGTCCACATCAATTTGCACCCGCAAGCTGCCGCGTTCTTTCGGGCACTGCGCCAACCATTTTCTTAGCCAGGCCTGTAAATTGACCCCAAGATCACCGTGAACCAACAGCCTGAAACGATGACGCTCGCGCAGGATGGCAATCGGCGCTTCTGCTGGCCCCAGAATTGATATTCCAGCTTCACCCGGCGCATGGCGGCGCATTGCCTTGGCATGGGTTTCCGCCTCCGATCTCGTTGCGGCAGAAACAATGACAGAAGCAAGCCTGCCAAATGGCGGTAAGCCTGAATTCTGGCGACCACTGATCTCGCGCTCGTAAAATGCCTCACGATCACCCGCTGCAAGTGCCTGTATTACCGGATGCTCCGGCTGATAGGTTTGCATAAACCCAAAACTTTTACCGCCCGATCGCCCGGCCCGGCCTGTGACTTGCGATAACAGCTGGAATGTACGCTCGGCAGCCCGCGGATCTCCATTGGAAAGCCCAAGATCGGCATCAACAACCCCGACACAACTCATCAGAGGAAAGTTATGGCCTTTTGCGACCAATTGCGTACCAATAACAATATCACATTCGCCCTTTGCAATCGCATCAAGTTCAAGACGCAAGCGCTTCACACCGCCCATCAAATCCGATGACAAAATTAGCGTTCTTGCGTCTGGAAACGCCTCAACAACTTCTTCTGCCAATCGTTCAACACCCGGCCCGCAGGCAACAAGGTGATCAAAGGTTCCACAGCTGGGGCACGATTCTGGAACCTTTTCCCCATGACCGCAGTGATGACATTGAAGCTGTTTGCGAAAACGATGCTCAACCAGCCATGTGGTGCAATTGGGACATTGAAACCGGTGTCCGCATACCCGGCAGAGTGTCAACGGTGCATAGCCCCTTCGGTTCAAAAACAACAACGCTTGTTCGCCGCGTCCCACGGCCTCGCCAATTGCCTGAGACAAGACAGGAGAAATGAAAGAGCCACGAGGTGGCGGTGATTTGCGCATATCGATTGTTTTGAGGTCAGGGAGTACCGCTTCGCCATAACGGGCTTCCATTCTCAGATATTGATAACGTCCCCTATCGGCATTTACCCGGCTTTCGATGGAGGGTGTCGCCGAGGAAAGCACCACCGCTGCGCCAGACAATCGTCCCCGCACAACGGCCATATCACGGGCATTATAATAAACCCGGTCCTCTTGCTTGTAAGCAGAATCATGCTCCTCATCGACAACAATCAACCCAAGATTTTCAAAGGGTAAAAACAAGGCAGATCGGGCACCGGCCACAACACGAACCTCCCCTGTTGCAACCTGACGCCACAACTGCTCACGTTTTTTAGGCGCAATATCCGAGTGCCATTCACCGGGCTTGACACCAAAACGGTCTTGAAAGCGCTCCAAAAAACTTGCCGTAAGGGCAATTTCCGGTAAAAGGATAAGCGCCTGCTTGCCCTGCTCCAATGCCTTGGCGACAGCCTCAAAATAAACTTCTGTTTTACCCGAGCCAGTCACTCCATCCAGAAGAGACACTGAAAATTCATTTTTCAAAGCTAGTTGGCCCAAAGCGTTGGCGGCTTCCAATTGCCCTGCTTCAAACTCCGGCTGATGATAGCTTGTGTCCGGTAAAGGCACCAATGGCCCCGCCGGGATTTCCACTTCCTCGAAGACACCCTGTTTGATGAGCCCGTTGATAACCGAAGTGCTAGAACCAGACGCATGGGCCAGACCCGACTTCGACCAGGCAAATCCGTCTCTTGCAAGCTCCAGAATACGCCGCCTCGCATCCGTTATTTTCTCAGGCTCTTTTCCTGAAAACCGATACCCAATGGAAGGCGGCAAAGGCTCCAGCGCCGCCGGGGTGCGCAGCACCATTCGCAACACCATCCCCGGTGACGACAATGTATATTTCGCGACCCATTCTATGAATTGCATCAACTCGTCAGATAAAGGCGGGCAATCAAACCTTTGTACAATGGATTTAAGTTTTTTGGGGTCGACTTCATCAACAGGACTGTTCCAAACAACAGCCGCCACCAATCTTGGACCAAGCGGAACCTGAACATGATCTCCCGCAGCCAAAGCCATCCCCTCCGGCACACCATAGGTATAGGGGCGCTCGGTGGGAATTGGCAAGAGAACGGAGACAGTTTGCGGCACGCGCTACCTTTAGTTTTTTCTGTTTCGGCGAGATTGGTTGCCGATTCTATTCAAATTTCCAGCAAACGTAATGACCTTCAGCTAATTATGCTATAAAGGAAACGAAAACCATTCATCCCGATACAGGAAACAATAATGAAATTTTTTGTCGATACCGCAGATGTGGCCGAAATTCGTGAACTCAACGATACAGGACTTGTAGATGGCGTAACAACCAATCCTTCCCTGATCATGAAATCAGGACGCGATATCATCGAAGTGACGAAGGAAATCTGCGGCATAGTCAAAGGCCCGGTATCAGCGGAAGTTACAGCAACTGATTATGAAGGCATGATGAAGGAAGCCAAGGTTCTCGCCAAGATCGCAAAGAATATCTGCATCAAATTGCCATTGACGATGGACGGCCTAAAAGCCTGTAAAGCCCTCACAGATAAGGGCCATCAAACAAATGTCACCCTTTGTTTCTCAGCCAATCAGGCATTACTGGCAGCAAAGGCTGGGGCAACCTATGTCTCACCATTTATTGGCCGACTGGATGATCAGGGTCTTGATGGCATGGAACTTATCGAAGAGATTCGGACGATATTTGATAATTACGACTTCAAAACCCAAATTCTTGCAGCCTCCATCCGCACGGTAAATCATGTTAAGGAAGCTGCTTTGATCGGTGCAGATGTTGTAACAGCTCCGCCGTCAACGCTGAAAGCTTTGGTAAAACATCCCCTGACCGACAAAGGCTTGAACGACTTTTTGGCTGATTGGGCGAAGACCGGCCAAAAAATCGGATAGCAAAAACTATGTGGAACCAATTACTTTTTGCGATATCTGCCTTGTGTGGAATCGCAATTTTGGTTCTTGGCCTTCTCGATTTTACGCGAAAGGATTTCATCTTCTGGCCACCTCCCGAGAAAGGCAGTTGGCAAGATTGGACATTCATCACTCTTTTTCGCGGAATGCTTTATCCACTGATTGCCCTTTCAGTTCTGCATCTTGCAAACAATCAACCCGCCTTGATGTCTGTTTTCATGGGTGGAATATTATTGCTAATCGGCTTCGGACTGGCCTTTGCCAGCACATCGAACCTTGGTTGGAAAAATGCCTTCGGAGACAAACAGGGTCTCGTCACCGAAGGTTGGTTCGCTTACAGCCGAAATCCTGTTTATGTTGTTACCTGGATCGGAATGATCGGCTGGGCCATTCTGGTTCAGTCAACACAAGTTTGGTTCATCCTTTTCCTTTGGGCAGTGATTTATGTTTTTGCCATTTTTCTGGAAGAGCGATGGCTCACGAAAGTCTACGGTCAGGAGTTCCTAAATTACAAACGCAAAGTCCGGCGTTTTATCTAGGGTCAGAACTCATTAATTGACACGATATGGTGGGAGGGAATTTGGTTTGATGACAGGAGCAGATGCGACGGAAACCTTTTGGTTTTCAAGCATTTGCGACGCCGCATCAGGGCAAATTTACCCCATCCAAGGGACGCTCCGCCAGGACTGCGGACTACTGCGTCAAAGCTCTCAACCGGGCGATAAACCCCGATTTTCGATCTTTTCCTTGTATTTCTTGTCATATCGGGCGCCATTTCGCATTCATTAATGGGTCCTGACCTTAGCTGCGTTCACGCTTCGCTAACCACAATCTGGCAAATTGATCTGAACCAAAGGATCAATGTGCCAGATGAACGACCAATCAGCCTTTCTTGTCTATTGCGCGCCTGACATCATTAAAGAACGCGGTCTCTGGCTAGACAGCCTTCAGCAAGAGCGCCGCCTGTCTGAAAAAACCCTTGAGGCTTATGAACGCGACTTGCGGCAATTTTGCCAGTTCATGACTGGCTTCTTGGGAAACCCTCCCCGACTGAAAGATATCTCTAATCTGAAGCCGATGGACTTGCGTGGTTTTCTGGCCGAACGCAGACGAGATGGCGCTGGGGCCCGAACCCTTGGGCGTGGCCTCGCTGGCATTCGCTCCTTTATCCGCTATCTTGAGAAAAAGGGGCTTGCCTCTTCCGCCGGATTGTCTGCTACCAGAGCTCCCAAACAACCAAAGACACTGCCCAAACCCATTAGTGCTTCAAAAGCAATTCAACTGACAGATCCATCCGAACATATGCGTGATGAACCTTGGATTGCTGCCCGCGATGTTGCCGTGATGACTTTATTATATGGCTGCGGCCTGCGGATAAGCGAAGCACTGGATCTAACCAAAGCGACCTATAAAGCCAGCTCCAATTCGCTTCCCATCAAAGGCAAAGGCGGCAAGACCCGTCTTGCTCCTTTGCTGCCAGTCATCAAATCAGCCATAGACCAATATATGGTGCTTTGTCCCTTTCATCTTGAAAATGAAGAGCCTTTGTTTCGAGGCGCAAAGGGTGGTCCTCTGCGAGCCGAAATCATTCAACGGCAAATCCGCAAATTGCGTTCTGCTTTAAATTTACCTGAGACAACTACGCCCCATGCCCTGCGCCATTCTTTTGCAACGCATCTGCTTGGCAGCGGAGGCGACCTTAGGACGATACAAGAGCTCCTGGGCCATGCCTCGCTTTCCACCACCCAAATCTACACGGGTGTTGATACCGCTCGCCTATTGGACATCTACGAACTTGCTCACCCAAGAGCCTAAGATACGCCTCAATCCAAGGCTAGGGTCAGGGCAAATTCCCTCCCACCATATCGGCTCAATTAATGAGTCCTGACCCTAAATATCATCTGAATTTTACAGATGATTAACTTTGACATTTAACGCGATTTGCACGGTTAAAGGCTATCTATTCGACTATGATTGATACAGCTTCATTTATCTCGACGATTGACCGCCGCACCAATGCCATCTTGGCAGTTGCGTGCAGTGCTATGGCGTTTATGTTTATCAGCTTTGTATGGGTATTGAGCCAGGCAAGCATGGCAAATGCACAGCAGGCATCATCTCCCGTTTGCAAGGGACAGGACCTAATCGCTCTTTACCGGGCAAATGAACCTGAAAAACTTGCTGCGATAGAAACAGAAGCAGCAAAAACCATTCACGGCGAATCCATATTCTGGAAAATTGAAAAAGAAGGAATTCCTGCATCTTATCTGCTCGGAACCATGCACATGGCCGATGAGCGAATCGCCAATTTGGACGAGAATCAAGTTTCCGCTTTTGAAACAACCCAAACCGTTATCGTTGAAAACATTGAAGCACTGGATCCCAATGGTGCATCAGCTGCAATGCTCGAATACCAGCATATGACACTCTATACCGATGGCACGACCTTGGCTGATCGTTTGGATGAAGCCACATTAGCCAAACTTAAAATCGCGACAGAAGACCGCGGCATTCCGTTTGCAATCGCTCAAATTATGCAGCCTTGGCTGGTCGCGACCTCCGTAGCTCTGCCGTCATGCGAACTATCCGCAAAACAATCTGGCGCTCCCGTTCTCGATGGTCTCATAGCCGAAAGAGCCAAAGCCAGCGGCAAAAATCTTGTAGGACTTGAAACCATCGGCGAACAGTTTTCAGCCATGTATGGACTGCCGGAAGAGTTTCATCTCAATGCTTTGAAAGAAACGCTTGAAATGGGTAATTTGGCTGAAGACGTAATCGAAACAATGAAACTGTTATATCTCAATGGCGAGATCGGCATGATCCAGCCACTAACAAAAGTGGTCTCACCAAAAACATCTGAGTCTGAGTCATTTGAAGATTTCAACACCCGTCTGATCACCGACCGCAACAAGGTTATGGCTGAGCGTTCTTTGCCCCATCTTGAAAAAGGCAGTGTTTTCATAGCTGTTGGCGCACTGCATCTTCCCGGTGAGAAAGGCTTGGTCGAAGAGTTTACAAAAGCCGGATATAAACTGAGTGCCGTGCCTAAAACCTGATTAATTTACTGCTCCAAGAGCAATTGAATACAAGATGGCAATTCTGGTCTTTTTCGAAACCTGAAAATATGATATGCTCCTCCTGCAGACGCGTATGGTCGCGTTTGAAAACAAGGGAGCTTAGAAATGAAATCAGTTCTCCTCGGTTTGGCAATGGTTGCTTTTGCGGTTACTTCAGCATCTGCTGAATGCTCATTTGGCATGGCCAAAATGAGCCACGCAAAACCCCAAACAAACCTTGCTCAAAGTCAGCCAGTATCAGAACAGAAAAAGCTTCTGAAGGAACTGGATTACGCCTCGTTGAAAGATGCCTGGCTAATCAAGTATCTGACTTGAACCAAAGTCTCGCGTAGCATTGAGACAATTCTCCAGTAAATTCCAAAAACAAAAAGCCCGGGATTTCTCGGGCTTTTTATCGTGAAGCTGCTGCTCGGCTTAATGACAATTTTATGATCAATCGATGGAAAGGCAGGATCAAAGCCAGATAAGTTCGCCCAATCCAATTATGTCGCCGAATGACCGTTGACAACGTCACCGTTTGAGACGCAAGCGACGATTCCAAGTCGATAACCAGTCGGAAATCCAGATGCTTGTCATCAAAACCTGCAATCAGTTTATTTTCAGTTTCGCCGATAATCGGAAAAAATCCAACGCTTTCAACATTCATATTCTCAATATGTTTCGGGCCTTTCAAGCCAAACGGTGCGAGAACGATTTGCCGAATCATCAAAAGAAAATAGGTCCACTTGGGAAAGGCCGCGACTATCGCTTCGGCTGCCTGACGAGCCGTAGCAAAACTGCTACCGATTGGTAGTTTTACTTGATAGGCATCAATCCAGTCGGCCTGCGATAGCGCATCATTAGGTAGAGAGACCTGGATTTCTTCAGCCATCACCATTTTCGATTTCCTACATGTGGATCGGTTTGCCGTTCGTGGCCATCGCCGCTTCACGAACCGCTTCACTCATGGTCGGGTGCGCATGACAGGTTCGCGCAAGGTCTTCCGATGAACCGCCAAACTCCATTAACACAGCGCACTCATGGATCATTTCACCAGCACCAAAGCCAATGATATGAGCGCCGAGTACCCGGTCGGTTTCAGCATCAGCCAAAAACTTCACAAAGCCATCCGTCTGGTTCATGGCGCGAGCCCGGCCATTGGCTGAGAATGGGAATTTACCGGAAACATATTTGATTCCGCCTACTTTCAATTCTTCTTCTGTCGCCCCAACGGAAGCCACTTCCGGTTGGGTATAAACAACCCCGGGGATGACATTGTAATTCACATGGCCTGCCTGGCCGGCCAAAACCTCGGCAACTGCAGCACCTTCATCTTCTGCCTTGTGTGCAAGCATAGGCCCATCAATCACATCGCCGATGGCAAAAATACCTTTGATATTGGTCTGCCAATGAGCATCTGTTTTAACTTTGCCACGTTCCATTTCGACGCCGAGCGCCTCAAGACCAAGTTTATCCGTATAGCCTCTGCGCCCGGTCGCAACCAACACAATATCAGCCTCGATGTTTTCAGCGTCCCCACCTTTTACAGGCTCAAAGGTTACCTTCGCGCCTTTGGAAGATTTCACAACGCCGGTCACTTTCGACCCGAGTTTGAAATTCATGCCCTGCTTTTGCAGCATACGTTGAAACTGTTTTGATATATCATTGTCCATGGAGCCAAGAATCGTCTCCAGATATTCAACAACTGTGACCTCTGCCCCAAGACGTTTCCATACGGAACCCATTTCAAGACCAATAACCCCGCCGCCTACAACCACCAGATGCTTCGGCACTTTAGTCAGCTCAAGGGCACCAGTAGATGAAACAATCGTTTTTTCATCGATATCGACTTCCACACCCGGAATTCCCGCCACATCAGAACCGGTAGCGATAACGATGTTCTTCGCTTCAAGTACCTGTTCATTGCCCTTGTCGTCTTTGACCAGAACTTTTCCTGTTTCAGGAATTGAGCCTATTCCGTGAAAGGTTGTGACCTTGTTTTTCTTCAGCAGAAACTGGACACCATCCACATTGGCTTTCACGGTTGCGTCCTTGTGGCCCATCATGACCTTCAGATCGAGCTTCGGTTTGCTGACCTTGATGCCTAATTTCTCAAGGCCATGTTCTGCTTCATGAAACATTTCCGAAGCATGCAACAACGCTTTTGAGGGTATGCAGCCGATATTGAGGCATGTCCCACCAAAGGTTTTCATCTTTTCGACGATGGCTGTTTTCAAACCGAGTTGAGCAGCCTTGATGGCGCAAACATAGCCACCGGGACCCGAACCGATAATCACAACATCAAATTGATCAGACATAACTACTCCAGAATTTTTGAGGCGACCTA
>JBAUHS010000170.1:0-1865 GCA_049680405.1 Salaquimonas sp.
ATTTGCAGGCAATGCAGCGCTCTTCGCCATTTGGATAACGGCGCAAGGCATGTTCACCGCGAAAGCGCGGAGACACAGGGCCTTTTTCAAACGGGTAGTTGATGGTTACTTTCTTGGCAAAGAAATAGCGCATTGAAAGGCCAAAGGCTTTGACGAACTCAAGAAGCAATAGAGACTTGGCAGCTTGTGCAATCATGATGCAAACACTCCATCCAAAAGCCCAAAGTAGCCCAAACCAGCACCTACCAGCGGGATGATGATCAGATCAGCTTTGCGCACCAAATCCAAGATCGCAAAACTTGTTCTGTCAGCACCATTGCGCATGCCTTTAGCAATCACATTGCCCAAAACAAAAAAGGGAACGATTGCGAGGCCAAGACCAATCAAAAATCCCAATAGAGTCGGCGATAAACCCATTATCCTGCCCATCCTGTATATTGAAGCACGCCAGCGACGATAACCACCATTGCCAATGACAGCGGCAGAAATACTTTCCAACCGAGACGCATCAGCTGGTCATAGCGATAACGCGGCACAAATGCACGAACCATCGCCATGCAGAAGAACACGAAGAAGGCTTTGAGCGTGAACCAGACGATGTCCGGAACCCAGTTCAATACCGGCACATCAATCAATGGCAGCCATCCGCCGAGGAACAAGATCGTCACAAGGCAGCTCATCAAAATGATGGCAACAAATTCACCGAGGAAGAACAGCAGGAACAGCGTGGATGAATACTCCACCATGTGTCCGGCAACGAGTTCTGATTCTGCTTCCGGCAGGTCAAATGGCGGGCGGTTGGTTTCAGCAATGGCGGAGATGAAAAACATGATGAAAGCCGGGAAAAGCGGCAACCAATACCAATCAAGGAATGACGGCGGCAGGCCCATCATGGTGCCAAGACCGTCAGCCTGAGAGTTCACGATGCCTGTCATGTTCAATGTGCCAGCGCAAAGCAGAACCACAATGATGATGAAACCCATGGAGACTTCGTAGGATACCATTTGCGCGGCGGAGCGCAGAGAAGCGAGGAATGCATATTTGGAGTTGGATGCCCAACCGCCCATGATGATGCCGTAAACTTCCAACGACGAAACCGCAAAAATGAACAAAATGCCAAGATTGACGTCCGCGACCACCCAGCCTTCAGCAACTGGAAGCACAGCAAAAGCTGCCATGGACATGACCGCTGTGATGATTGGAGCAATAACGAAAACCGCTTTTGATGACGTTGCCGGAATAATCGGCTCTTTGAGAACGAATTTCAGCAAATCGGCAAAAGACTGCAACAATCCCCAAGGGCCAATGACATTGGGTCCCCGGCGCATTTGGACAGCGGCAAAAATCTTGCGGTCAGCGTAGAGAATATAGGCTGTGACAAGCAGCAGGCAAACAAGCATCAACACGCTTTGGAAGATGATCCAAAAGCCTGGAATAACGTATGTGGCGATAAACTGATCCATACTTCGTTATGCCTATTCTGCTGCCTGACGCAAAGCGCCTGAAGCCAGTTGTGAACATTCGGCCATGACCTTGGAGGCCCGTGCAATCGGGTTGGTCATGTAAAAATCCTTGATCGGAGAAGCAAAACCGCTTTTCAGCACTTTGCCGACTTTCCCCTTTGCCAGAGCCTTTACATCAGCAATGTCCCCTGTTGCAACCTCATCAATGGTCGCAAAGTGAGGATATTCGGAATAAAGCTGTGTGCGAAGTTGCGAAAGGCTGTCAAATGGCAAAGCCTGGCCGATATGGGCTGAAAGTGCGCGGAAAATCGCCCAATCTTCCTTGGCGTCGCCCGGTGCGAAATTGGCCCGATTGCCCATTTGTACGCGGCCTTCGGTATTGACCCAGGTGCCTGATTTTTC
>JBAUHS010000171.1:0-9848 GCA_049680405.1 Salaquimonas sp.
TGAACAGCTGCAACCAATGTGTTGAATGAACCAGCAGCTACAGCCGTGTCCACGATGTCTGCAGCTTTTGCATTTACAGTCATGGTCAAAGCGATTGCTGATGCAGCAATGATTTTTGTGATTTTCATAGTGTTTTCCTCTTGTATGAACGATATTGCCCAACCCGAAGAAGAGACGGATTTAACAAAGCGAAAGTTTCGCTTTTGACGATGAACTAATGTTTCATTCATCCGAAATTTGTGTCCGCGACATCTGCGCCAAGGCCCTTGAAATTCCCGCAACGTGCCATTCACCAATAATTGCGGAAACTGTATCAATTGTTGACTTTTCAGCGGGTTGAGCCTATTGCTCCAACATTAAATGCTGCAAAGCGGCATATGCGGAACACTCATAATGCTGGCCGATGGTGGCCAACAATTCAGATCAACGGGATCTAATGGAGAATTGAGCAGATGCTCCTCCAGTTCACGCAATAGAAAGAACAAAACTCTACATGACATTCGAAGCGCTCGGACTGAGCAAAAAAGTACTTAAAGCGGTTGAAGCATCCGGCTACACCGTCCCTACTCCTATCCAGGAAGAGGCCATTCCACACGTATTGCAACGCCGTGACGTTTTGGGCATTGCTCAAACAGGAACCGGCAAGACGGCGAGCTTTGTTTTGCCGATGCTATCCATGTTGGAAAAAGGCCGCGCTCGGGCGAGAATGCCCCGCACCCTGATCCTCGAACCAACGCGGGAATTGGCCGCGCAGGTTCACGAAAATTTTGAAAAATACGGCATTAATCACAAGCTGAGCGTGGCTCTGCTCATCGGCGGTGTTTCGTTTACGGAACAGAACAAGATTCTGGATCGCGGCGCTGATGTGCTGATTGCAACGCCCGGCCGCCTGCTCGATCATTTTGAGCGCGGACGCCTGTTGATGACCGGCGTTGAAGTTCTGGTGATTGATGAAGCGGACAGAATGCTCGATATGGGCTTTATCCCGGACATTGAAAAGATCGTCAAAATGGTGCCCTTTACGCGCCAAACGCTGTTCTTTTCAGCAACAATGCCGCCGGAAATTGATGATCTTGCGAAGAAATTCCTGCAAAATCCGGTGTCAGTGGAGGTCTCTAAACCAGCCTCTGCATCAGAAACCATCACGCAGACCGCTATTGCGTCTTCACCTGTCGATTATGACAAGCGAGCCGTGCTTCGCAGCCTGATCGATGATGCCAAGGATTTGAAAAATGCGATTATTTTCTGTAATCGCAAGTCTGAAATCGCCACTTTGTGGAAATCACTCGATCGTCATGGCTATTCGGTTGGCTCGCTTCACGGCGATATGGATCAGTCTTCACGCACGGCGACGCTGAAAGCCTTCAAGGATAACAAGATCAAAATCCTGATCGCGTCCGATGTAGCGGCTCGTGGCCTGGATATTCCTGATGTGTCCCATGTGTTCAACTACGATGTTTCGGTAAACGCCGATGACTATGTACACCGAATTGGCCGTACAGGCCGTGCAGGACGTTCTGGCACAGCCATCATGATCGTGACGCCTTTGGACCAAAAAGGGTTTGAAGCCATTGAGAGCCTGATCGGCGAAGACATCAATTGGCAAGGCGACAAGGTTGAATGGAACGCCAAGGCAAGCCGCAGAGGTAAACCGGGCGGCAAACCAAGTGGCAAGCCTGCGGGAAGATCATCGTCAGCAAAAGGTGCCAAACCAAAAGCGGATGCAAAACCTGCTGATAAACGCGGCCCCAAGCCAGTTTCTCAGAGCGACGACCAAGAAACCGATACGCGTCCTGTCCGCAACGTCAGAGCCAAGCCTGACCGCGAAACTGACAAACGTCCACCAAGGAACCGTGAGCGCAATGATGGCCAGGTTGACCTTGCGATCAAAGATGAAGCCCACGCTTTTGGCGGAGAAGAACACATCCCGGACTTTATGCGGCGGTAGTTTGCGTCTGCAAAAATAACACTGATTGAGGGGAATGACAGTAAGTTGAATTCCCCTTTTTTGTGCCTTCAGATACGAGTTAAAAATTCAGTTTATCAAAAAGGATTTCCGCATGCTCATGCCACGCCAGAAAACACCAAATATTGAGTTACCAATGCTCGACGGAGGTGGGTTTGATCTGAGTAATGATGCTTCCGAGCGCGGAACGGTTATTTGCTTTTATCGGGGACTGCATTGCCCTATCTGCGCAAATTATCTCAGCGAATTGGAAAAGCTGACACCAGAATTTGCAAAACGCGGCGTCAAAACCATTGCAATCAGTTCTGACGGGATTGAGCGGACCCAGGCAATGGCTGACAAAATAAACGCCAAGCACTTGCGTTTCGCCTATGACTTGCCGCTGGCAACAGCCAAGGACTGGGGCCTCTACATCTCGACCTCGCGGGGCAAAACCTCAATTGGAATTGAAGAGCCCGCACTGTTTTCAGAGCCGGGTCTGTTTATGGTAACGCCAGATCAGGCGCTTTACTATGGTTCGGTGCAGACCATGCCTTTCGTGCGCCCGCATTTTTCCGAATTGCTGTCTGCGCTCGATTTTGCAATCGACAAAAACTACCCGGCACGCGGCGAATATACGGGCAAAGTTTAACCCTTCATTTTGCGCTGACTGGGCGATTTTGCCTGGTCGGCGCGCATGGCAACCTCAAAGGCTTTCATTGACCATTCGAGCAATTCGTCAGGGTCATCGGCCAAGCGTTCGGGCATGTACCAATAGTTCATACTCTTTTTGCCGCCGCGTTTGTCTTCATAATACCAGGCTTCACAGCCCTCAGCTTCAAAATCAGGAATGGTTTGAGCATCGGCCTTCAAGGCGATTTTGCCATCCCCCAAGGCAAGCGCATACATCAGGCCGTGACGGAATATCCCTGCTCCACCAAACATTTTCTTGATATTGCTATGGGGAACGACCGAAAACAAATCAGCCAGATAATCCAGAAATTCTTTCGTTACAGCCAAAGCCTATTCCTCCATCAGGGATGCATCCCAATACATCGCCTCAATCTTGTGACCATCCAAATCTCGCATGAAACAGCCATAATAGGGCGCTCCGTAATGGGGCCGTGGGCCCGGCTCGCCATCGGGTGACGCACCAGCTTCCATTGCAGCCTGCCAAAAAGAATGCACCGCTTCGCGCGAAGGTGCCAGAAAAGCAAAGTGAACGCCATTTGCCGTTTCTGCGGGTTTGTTATCATGGGGTGTATTGATCCAGAATTCTGGAAACTGCTTTCCGTAGGCTATGGCATAGGCGCCCTCCGGCAATTCTGGTTCGTATACCCGTTTGGCTCCAATGGTGGGCATGACAGCATCATAAAATGCAGCAGCGCGCTCGAAATCATTGGTACCGATGGAAGTGTGGGACATGATGGATGGATTTTCCATGGCTAGCTCCTTTGCTTGAAAACCTCTGTTGAGGATGCGCGGGACAGGTCATCAGGTCAATGGGACTTCATCAACCTACTGACAACGGCCTGTCAGGAGATAGACATTTGTTGATCATAACGAAAATGTCAGTTTCACAAATCATGATTTTTAGGCATCTTTGGTTCAAAGGAGCAAAACCATGAGACTAAAGAAGCTCGTATCACGGCATTTAGCTGTCATGATTTTAACAACTGGCCTATTTATCTGTCTATTTACGGGCCTTTTCTTGACGCAGGCCAAAGCACAAAGTGCTGTAGACCGCGCAAAGATTTTGGCGGTAAATAATGCTTTTTACGAGTCGTTCAGCGCTGGTGATTTAAAGAAAATGCAGACAGTTTGGTCGGCGACCCAGGAAGTTGGCATGATCCCTCCCGGACGCGATTTCTTGCAAGGTATCCAGCAAATCCTCTATGCTTTTTCCCTGATGATGCAAAATCCGCCAGAGATCAGCTGCCAGAGGGAAGGCCCAATCGAATTTCGCAACGGAAAAGCGATTATTGTTTGCAATGAGAAACTGGGGCTAAATGACCAAGTCCGTATGATGAATGTCTTTGCGCCGGAGACGTTTGACGATGAAACCGAATGGAAAATGATCTATCACGGCCCTATCGCAGAAGATAAACGCCGGACTTAAACCAATTCAGTACACCCTAACTCTGAGCTAAAATCTCGCGTTCACGAAGCATTTCCGGAGTCATTTCCGCGGGCTTGAGTTCAACCGATTCACCGCAACCACAAGCTGATGTCTGATTTGGATTTTTGAACACAAAGCCGGTTTTCAGCTTTGTCACTTCAAAGCCAAGCTCGGTTCCAAGCAGAAACAGAACCGCTTTGGGATCAACGAACACGATGCCATGCTCTGTCTCGATTTTGTCGTCGCCCTTGTTCGGCTCGGTAACCAGATCAATGGTATATTCCATGCCAGCGCAGCCAGCATTTTTTACGCCAACGCGAATTCCGATCGCATTGGGATTTTTGCTCATGATCTCGCCAAGACGTTCCTTGGCCGCATCATTTACAGTCATAACTTCAAAAGCCATTCAAATTCTCCACATCAAACGGGTTAAAGGCCCGTGGCAGGATGATCATACTTAGATGGGGTTGGCGTTTGGTTAAAACAAGCCAACTGCAATTTGTGCTTCCTCGCTCATGCGGTCTGGTGTCCAAGGCGGATCGAAAACCAGATCTACATCAACATCCATTACGCCCTCAACGGACGCAATGGCATCGCGCACCCAGATCGGCATTTCGCCAGCAACCGGGCAGCCGGGAGCGGTCAACGTCATTTCGACTTTGATCGTGCGATCATCTTCGATATCGACCTTGTAAATAAGGCCGAGTTCATAAATATCCGCCGGGATTTCTGGGTCATAGACCGTTTTGAGCGCCGCAACGATGTCATTGGTAAAGCGTTCAAGCTCTGCCGGCTCAAAGGCTCCGCCCTTGAAAGCAGCCACATTCGGACCATCGTTTGCAGCAGTTGTTGTCAAATCGCTGTTTTCCATCTCATCACCATATTTTGCCGCGATCAAAATCGTCAGCTACACGTTATCCAAAAAACTTGCGCGCTTTTTCAAGCGCTTCAACCAAAACGTCCACTTCGGCTCTGGTATTATACATACCAAAAGAAGCACGACATGTCGAAGTTACATTAAAGCGCTGCATCAACGGTTGGGCGCAATGGGTCCCTGCCCGCACGGCAACGCCCTGACGGTCGATCACCATTGAAACATCATGGGCATGAATACCGTTCAACTCAAAGGAAAATATCGCGCCTTTATTGGGTGTGTTTCCAAAAACCTTTAGTGAGTTGATGCGTGACAATTGCTCATTTGCATAATCGCGCAGATCATTTTCGTGAACCAATATGGCTTCGCGGCCAATACTATCCATGTAATCCAGCGCCGCGCCTAATCCAATTGCCTGGGCTATTGGCGGCGTTCCAGCTTCAAATCGATGAGGCGGCTCCGCATAGGTAACGCCCTCTTCGGTCACATCGAGGATCATCTCGCCTCCACCTTTGAAAGGCTGCATGGTTTTCAGGATTTCCATCTTGCTGTAAAGCGCACCAATGCCTGAAGGGCCATAAAGTTTGTGGCCCGTAATCGCATAAAAATCGACATCCAGATCCTGCACATCGACAGGCAGATGCACTGCACCCTGACTACCATCAGCCATAACCAATGCGCCTTTTTCATGGGCAATTTTGGTCACTTCTTTCAGCGGAACAATCGTGCCCAACACATTTGACATATGGGTGATGGCAACAAGTTTTGTGCGGGCGCTAAAGGCGGCCTTGTATTTATCCAGCGAGAAACCGCCGTCATCTTCCACATCAACCCAGACAAGTTTAACACCCATGCGCTCGCGCAGAAAATGCCAGGGTACAATATTGGAGTGATGTTCCATCAAAGTGAGGATGATTTCATCGCCCTCTTTGAGATGCTTCATCGCCCATCCATAGGCAACCAGATTGATGGCATCTGTCGTGCCGGAGGTGAAAACCACTTCGTCGACACTTGGGGCATTCAAGAAACGGCGGACTGTTTCGCGGGATTTTTCATAAGCGTCAGTCGTTGCGTTTGAAAGGAAATGCAGACCGCGATGAACATTTGAATATTCATTCGAATAGACATTGCTGACAGCGTCAATCACCGCTTTCGGCTTTTGTGCGGAGGCTCCATTGTCCAGATAGACCAGAGGCTTCCCATGGACTTCACGAGAGAGAATGGGGAAATCAGACCTGATTTTGGCGATGTCGTAAACGGGCTTATCCATTCAAATCCAACCAGTCCTCAATGCGGGCAATCAAAGCTGTGCCGATTTCCTCGCCCATTGGAATTGTATCGAGTTCTTCGAATACTTCTTCAACAAATGCCCTTACGAGCAGGCCGCGTGCATCGCGTTCAGAGATGCCGCGGGCCCGCAAGTAAAACAGATGGTTATCGTCGATGTCTGTAACTGTCGCTCCATGAGCGCAGATAACGTCGTCGGCGAAAATTTCAAGTTCCGGCTTTGCGGAAAAATCGCTCTCGTCGCTCAACAGCAATGTATTGCAAGCCATTTGCGCATCGGTTTTTTGGGCGATTTGCGCAACCCTGATCTGCCCCTGAAACACACCTTTGCCACCAGCGGGAACCACATTTCTGAACAGTTCAGTTGCTGTTGTATTCGGCACGTTATGAGCCAAAGTAGTGGTCACATCGACATGGGAGCCTTCGCCAATCAGGTTCACGCCCTTGATGGCCACATTGGAATTCTCACCATTGATAGCGATATGAATTTCCTGGCGAACCAGTTTGCCTCCAGCATTCAGCACCAAAATTGTCAGATCAGCCGCTTCACCCAAAACAACATTCAACTGACCAAGGCGCGTGGTATCCATACCAAGTTCCTGATCAATCACCCAAACCACTTTTGCGCCTTTTGCGACGGTCAGATTGCTCACCACGTTCTGGTGATTGGCAATCGTGCTGGAATGATGACGTTCGATTATTGTAACGCTTGAGCCTTCGCCCGCAGTGACGCGGTGGCGCAAAACAGAAGCCGTTTCCCCGGCACAGGTATGGGCAAGAATGATAGGTGTCGCAATCGTTGCACCGCCATCCACATTCAAAACGGCGCCCTGCTCGCAAAGGGCAGCATTCAACTCGCCAATATAATCATCAGCCACAGGAACCGCATTGGGTGTAATGGGCCCATCACCAACCACGCCGCTCACGCCTTCTGGCATTTGATTCACGAAGCCTTGAACATGGGAGGTGTTGGAAAATCCAATCGTGTATCCATCAACCAGATCAGCCATTTCACTAAGGCCCTCAGCTGCGTGTTCGCTATCAATTGCCTTTGGAGCTTTCGGAAAATCGCGGAGCAAAGTGCGCAAATCGGTGTAATGCCAAGCCTCTACACGGCGCGTTGGCAGGCCTTTTGCCTCCAGCTTTGCCATTGTATCTGAGGCTTCTGCTCGCTCTGAAGCGGCCAAGGCAGCAATCAGCGATTCTTCTGCGGCAGTGTGCGTTAGTTTGGTTTGAATGTTCATAGCTTTATCCGTTACGCCGCTTCGCCGATGATTTCCGCATAGCCGTTTTCTTCCAGATGCAGCGCCAGCTCTTTACCGCCGGATTTAATGATCTGGCCTTTATACAGAACATGCACCGTGTCCGGCACAATGTGGTCGAGCAGACGCTGATAGTGGGTGATCACAAGGAATGAACGCTCGGGAGAACGCAAGGCGTTCACACCTTCGGAGACGACTTTCAAGGCATCGATATCAAGGCCTGAATCTGTCTCGTCCATCACGCAGAATTTTGGAGCAAGAAGCGCCATCTGCAAAATCTCGGCACGTTTTTTCTCACCACCGGAAAAGCCAACATTCAAGGCGCGCTTCAACATGACCATATCAATGCCGAGTTTTGATGCTTCGCCTTTTACAGCTTTGATAAACTCCGGCGTTGTCATTTCTGCTTCACCGCGCGCTTTGCGTTGCGAGTTCATGGCAGCCTTGAGGAAGTTCATGGTTGGCACACCGGGAATTTCCAGCGGATATTGGAAGGCGAGGAATACGCCAGCGGCGGCCCGCTCATCGGGAGACATTTCAAGAATGGACTCGCCGTTAAATAGGATGTCGCCTTCGGTAACTTCATAGTCCTCTTTACCAGCCAAAACATAAGACAGTGTGGATTTGCCTGAGCCGTTCGGGCCCATTATCGCGGAAACTTCTCCCGGCTTGATCGTCAGGTTTACGCCGTTCAGGATTTTCGTGTCCGTGTCGGCGATCTTTACGTGTAAGTTTTTAATTTCAATCATTGTACATTTCCGTTTTTTTCGTTTCGTTTCCGGCCGAGCCGAAAAAATTTTTAATTACTATTCCCGCCGCCAGCGGTCCCAAAACCCAAACTCCGAATGCCCATAACGGAAAATCCGAATATTCCCGCTCCCCCATATACATCTCCACTGCCGGAATGGTGATGAAGACAATCGGGAACACAATGAACCAGAGGAAAACGATTGCTCTAGCTGTCTTCGACTGTAGGAGTTTTTTGTTATTCATTTCTTTTTTTAGAGCCTCCGAAAGACCCTCGGGACGATCCCGAGGATGACGAACTGTTAGGCTCAACTCCAAATGTTCTTTGCATCTCAAACTCTTCATATTGCTTTTGCATCAATTTCTTTGATCGCCATCTTTTGATCAAAATCCAAGTTGCAACCACAGGCAACGGAACAAGCAACATATTCCAGCCAATCCAAACACGTGCAATCGCAATCATGATACTTAATCCGAGCAAGACATAGGCGAGATCACGAGTTTTTTCCGCAGCGTAGGAAGCTTTTCCTTCTACTCCTTCAACCATATGGTGTTTTTCAGCTGCCAACTGTGCTTTTGCAGCAGCAAGGTCAGCATATGCATCACCGCCTCCGCTCATCACCCAACACTCCCCTCAAGGGAAATCCCGATCAGTTTTTGAGCCTCGACAGCAAACACACACTCCGTCATCCTTGGGCTTGTCCCAAGGATCTTCCAATTTCTACCTTTCCGTATTACGTCAATTATAATCATTCCATTGTCTCGTATTCTTGTTAGGCATGTAAGGATTGTCGATGTCATCTATGCGCTCGAACAGATCAAGCCATGTGGGATTAAAAGCCTCAATCAACTTCATCTTCCATTCTCTCTTGTAGCGTTTCAGAGATTTCTCCCGTTGAATTGCCAAAATTATATTGGGATGACGTTCAAACCAGACCAGTTTTTTCGCATGATATTTCGATGTAAATCCTTTCAGTGTCTCGTTCTTATGCTTCACAATTCTTCCGTATATGTCCGAAGTGACACCGATATAAATCACACCGCGCGGTTTATCTGAAACCATATAGACAAAACCAGTCACCCCTTTGTCCCTAAGCCTCTAAAAGATCCTCGGGACAGGCCCGAGGATGACGACGTTACACGCCATCAACCCACACTGCCTTCCAGACTAATCCCGATCAGCTTTTGTGCTTCAACGGCAAACTCCATCGGCAGTTCCTGAATAACTTCTTTTACAAAGCCGTTGACGATCAGTGCGATCGCCTCTTCCTCGGGAATGCCGCGCTGGAGACAATAGAACAATTGATCGTCAGAAATCTTCGACGTGGTCGCTTCATGCTCCAGCTGCGCTGTCGAGTTTTTTGCTTCGATGTACGGAACAGTATGCGCACCGCATTTGTCACCGATCAGCAGGCTATCACACTGGGTAAAGTTACGCGCATCAGAAGCCTTGCGGTTGATCGAAACCTGACCGCGATAGGTGTTCTGCGAGCGCCCGGCGGAAATACCTTTCGAGATAATCCGGCTAGTGGTGTTCTTGCCGAGATGCAACATCTTCGTGCCGCTATCGACCTGCTGGGCACCATTGGAAACGGCGATGGAATAAAACTCACC
>JBAUHS010000172.1:0-2498 GCA_049680405.1 Salaquimonas sp.
CGACAGGTATGAATGTTTCGCAATATGTCAACGCGTTGCGGATTGAGGAAGCCTGCCGGATGTTGGCGCAATCAGGAACCAATATAACCGAGACGATCTATGCCTCGGGCTTCAATACGAAATCCAACTTCAATCGGGAATTTGTCCGGGTAATGGGTAAAACGCCAAGTGAGTGGCGAGCGGCAAACTGAAGACGCGGTGAAATTCGAACGATTATATCGCTAAACTAATTTAGAATGGATTGGGCAACTTCGCGAAGGGTCATGGCCAACCGCTTGAAATTTTCTGTCAAAGGCGAGTTCTTACGCCAAATCAAAGACACATCTCTTTGAGCCATCGGATCATTGATTTTTCGGATGATAAGTTCCGGGTCCCGGCGAGCTTCTGTCGTGGCATAAAGACTGGGCAATATTGCGACGCCAGCACCCATGGCCGCCATTTGGCGGACAGCGTCGAGACTGGTTCCCTCATATTCTGTGGAGATAAAGGCGCCTGAACGGGCAGCCAGATTTCCTGCTATTGTGTTCAAGCCAAAGCCATAACCCAAGCTCAAAACCTCGCAACCTTTCAATTCTTCCAACTCAATTTCAGTTTTCTTCACTGCTAGGGGATGGTCCGGCGCAACGCAAATCCATAATTGTTCGTCAAAGAGCTTTTCCGAAATTACATCGGTATGGTCTGAAGCACTGGAAATAACGATGTCGAGTTTTCCGTCGTTCAGATTTTGCTCAAGGTCCAGGGTCCTTGCTTCGCGCACAAACAGGCGTAGATCCGGGAAGAGACTGTGTAACTGCCGTGTCGCATTGGGCAGCAGATAAGGGCCGATAGAAGGGAGCACACCCAATCGCAATCGCCCGGCAAGATTTCCTGCCTGTTGGGATGCAAGTGTTTTGAGACTTTCCACTTCAGACAATATCATGCGTGCCCGGCGAACCAGCTCTTCTCCGATAGGCGTCAATAATGCGCCCTGACGCCCCCTTTCCACCAGGATTACGCCTAGTTCGATCTCCATGTCCGCGATCATTGCAGACAGGCTGGGCTGGCTGACATTGAGGTTTTTTGCGGCGGTGCCAAATTTTCCGGTTTCCGCAACTGCGATCAAATATTGAAGCTGCCTCAGGGTTGGGCGCATCGGGCGGGGTTCCTGTTTAAGATGTAAAATACATAGTTTAAAACTATGAATAATTCAATTTATTTCGATTTGTCTTATGTTTGAAATTTCCCCATATTCGTCTTGTGAAGAAACAAGAGTGTTTATTTGAAGAAAGTAGCTATCAATGAAACGGGAAAAAATCAGATCATCAGAGAGTTCCATATGGGTTCCGTGGGATGTGTTGGCTGAATGTAACTTGCGGCCCATCATGCAAAACGGATTTCCGTTTCCGATTAAAAAGAAGCGTCTAAAAAAAGAGGAAGCGCCACTGTCATGGGGAAGACGTACAGGTATTCAAATGAGAAATCCTGAATAAGGGTTTCTTATCTGAATGCACCAAACCGGGCCTGATATGAGCCCAATAACCTGTCTATAGGAGAAACAAATGACATCCCCGCTTTTCCATCCGCTGATTGCAAAGCAAAACGAAAGCCCGAATCGCGCGAATGCTGCGAAAGCTACGTTGCGAAGCAAGGCCCGATCTTTGGTACGGTCTTTGGAAAGCCATGGTTGCCATAAGCGTTGGGAAAATGAAGGTGGCGCGGTTGTTGCTTCGGGCCGTGAAAGGTCCAATGAAACATCCAAAAGTGAAAAAGCCAATACGGCTCCCCATCAGGGGAAGAAAATGACTTGGCTGCAATACGCTGCCAGCAAAACGCCGCAAAAGCCGGTGATCCCTGATTGGAAACAAGTTTTGTTTTCAATTCGTAATGGCAGCGACCTGTCCCAGTTCTCTAACAGAAGAAGGAGTGCTTTATAAGATGATTGATCGTAATCGCGAAATACCACTTCATCAGTTGAAAGCCCTAGACTCGCGCTACAGATATACCCTGCGCAAGATCCGTGAGGAAATGAAAAGACCACTGCCGGATGCTTTCAGACTGCAAAGCTTGAAGCGCAAGAGGATCTTTTTGAAAGATCAGATCGCCGATCTCCTTAGACCTTTTTCAAGGAGGACAGTTTCTCCAGGCTAACTGGTAATCCCCTCTAGTCCAGCCAGTTAGTTTATTCCCCAAAACTGTTTAACGAAAAAGGTCTTCCACAAAGGGCCCGCCAATTTGGTGGGCCCTTTATTGTGCGCGTCTGTCTGCCAGGGAAAATCAGAATTTTTCGCTGCGGATAACTTCAACATCGCTTCTGGTGACGATAATGCCATAGGTTTCGAGCAGCGGTTCCAGTGCTTCAATCAGCGCGTCAGATTTTGCTTTCGAGGAAAGGGCGCTGAACAGGACCTTGGTTCCTGCCCCGCCCGTGACGCGGTCATCAAACCAGCGGCCTTGCTCGCTGGAGCCGCCTCTTGTGGGCAGTACCGTATAGATGGTGATGCCCGCAGAGGCTGCCAGTT
>JBAUHS010000173.1:0-1659 GCA_049680405.1 Salaquimonas sp.
CATCCAAAGGGTTAGAACGCAATTACAAAGTCATGGCGCATCCATTCCTCCCTAGGATACTCCACCCGTATGTATGCGCATACGAAAACAAATTAACCGAAAGGTCAAGGTCAAAATTTGTAATCAATTTCAAATTTTCGCCAACAAACTCGTGAAAATTGCAAAGTTTAGTCAAAGGGTGATCAAAATATTCACAACTGATGAAAAAGTGAGCGAAAGCCCCCGAATAGTTCGAACTTTCGCAGCTGAGAAAAGGCACTAATAGTTTCCAACGACTCTTATCCCATCATCGATTTCTTTTAAAACTGCAAAGAGATAATCACGCTCTTACCTATCTATGCTTTGTTAACCATGACTGCAACTTAGACGTGCCATTAATCTATCTACAAAATTGTTCAATTACAGTATTCCCCGCATTACAACCAAAAAAGGGGAATAAAAAAAATGCAGGGGAAAATGGCAGTATTGATTTTTTGCGGCATAGGTATCGCTTGGGACGCCTCAATGGCCGACAGATCAATGAATTATACAGAAATCCAAGGAAAAGTGACAGCAGCAGAATTTGACTGCTACGTTGAGAACCGCGGCGGAAAACTGGTGGAGAAAGACTCGGACAAAAAAGCATATCTTGGCTGTGACATTGCACCAGCGATCGCAGTTCAATTTGGCTATTCAGAATCTGACGTGAAAAAGCGTGTGAAATTCACATACAACTACACATCGCCGGTTGATGGCTCGTTCCAGGAAAAGTCTACAACACGCGAAGGATCAACCGCGGATAACTACGCCAGAGGCTCAACGATCACGGTTTACGCACACAATGAAGACCCTGCAAAATCACGATTAAACTAATCTTTTGAACCAGGAGAATTGTCATGGGAAATAAATTTCTCACCATATGTGCGGGGCTTATCGCTCTTTGCCTTACTACACTACCTGCTCAAGCAGGCAAAGGTGGATTTGTACAATATGCTTATGGACCACATGTAACGCACATTGCCGATCTGCCTAAAGAAGTTCAGGCACCGGCCGGTGGCAGCGGTTTGAAACTGGGTTTTAGACATGAGAGAGCGGAACTTTTCTGGATGCCCTTATGGGGAACCACTGAAGGAAGTTATGTGTTCTACCAGGAAGCTGGCGACGGTTGGCGATCATTTCCGGTGCCTACGGAAGCTCTGCCGGAACTTGGTTCAATGCTGAACATGGAACTGACGAGCGAGACCCCTATTTCCATATTCTCGTTGATATGGGGATGGCTGATTTGCGGTCCACTGGCCCTGTTTGCCTTGGTTGGCATCATGGCGAACACAGCATCCTCACGAACTCAGGAGGCATATGGTCAGGTGCCTGCGAGAGATGTTGTTGCGGAAGCGGTTCTTCAAAGAGCTCAAAGATCAAACCAGTCGATGGCGGCTCCAAACAATGCACCATCAAATGGGCCGCCCGTATTCGGCAAGAGATAAGCAATCTCAATTTTTGAAGAGTTCCAAGCCGCCAGTTATTACATTCCGGCGGCTTTTTCTTTGGCTTAAAAATCGGTCGGTGCGCCCCCCTCTGATTTTCGTTTATCGACAAAAGTCTTCAACTCTTCATGGATAGCTTCATCCATCGGCGGCGCTTCGAATTCTTCCAGAATTTTCTTCCAAATTTTGTTGGCTC
>JBAUHS010000174.1:0-11021 GCA_049680405.1 Salaquimonas sp.
ACATCGCGTGCATCCCGCATTTTCGTCTTCAATTCAGCCTCCCATTTTTCCAAGCTTTCTCTGACCAATTGGGAGTATTGGCTATTTTCGCTGTGGGGGTCGTCACTTTGGATAAATGCCTGTGCCGTTTCCACCATAGTCTTGCGATCGAATTCTTCGAAGACGGCGGTCAGTTGCTCTGCCTGTTCGCGCGGATGACCGATTGCCTCAAAAACGGAGCGCGTTGCGCGGATCGAACTGTCATAGGTTTCGCGAATGATGTCCCGACACCCTGCAGCCCAGAGATCATAGACATGCCAGCGGTCAATAGCACGGGCAACGACATGCACCTCTGGGTAATGTTCGTGCATATAGCGGGCAAGTTCGGTTGCGGCGTCTTTGTTATCGATGGCTATCACGAAGACCTTTGCGTCTTGAATTCCAGCGGCGTGCAAAAGATCAGGACGTGTGGCATCACCAAAATAAACACTGATACCGAACCTGCGCAGCATGGCCAGCTGTTCATTGCTGTAGTCGATCACCGTGGTATCGTAGTCAGCCGCTTGCAACGCCCGGTTCACAATGCCGCCGAAGCGGCCATGCCCTGCGATAATGATCTTGGCGTCCGACGTAATTTCATCGGCTTCCTGAGCTTGTTGGCGGGAATAGTGCGGAGCGATAAGCTTATCGTAACAAATGAACAATGCTGGGGTGAGCAGCATGGACAGCGCCACAACGAGCAATAGCAGATCAGCTATCGGGGCGGGGACAACCGCGTTGGCCACAGTGAAAGACACCAACACAAACCCGAACTCACCAGCCTGGGCCAGGCCGAGCGCAAAAAGCCATTTGTCGCCGCCGTTTAACTTGAAGACATGGCCGAGCACAAACATGACTACGGCTTTGAGTAGAATCAATCCAAGGGTCAGCCCGACAATCAGCGCCAAATTTTCGCCAAGCAAGGTGAAATCGATGCTGGCCCCGACAGTAATGAAGAAAACACCCAAAAAGATACCTTTGAAGGGTGCGATGTCGCTTTCCAGTTCGTGCCGATATTCGCTGTTGGCCATTACGACACCCGCCAGAAACGTCCCAAGCGCGGGGGACAGCCCAACCATGGTCATCAAGAGCGCGATACCGACCACCATCATCAGGGCAGTGCTGACAAATAGTTCACGCAGGCGCGCACTGGCGACGTAGCGAAATACCGGCCCGGTCAGATAGCGTCCGGCCACGATAACAATCCCGACTGCCGCCAGTGTGACTAAAGCGGTTTGCCAACCGGATAGTCCTTCGACAAGGCTCAAGGTCAACCCTGCTTCACCATTTCCGCCTCCATGATCATCGATGTGATGCAGGGTCTCGACCAATTCAGGCAATGCCAAAAGCGGGATCAGGGCCAGCATAGGAATGACAGCAATGTCCTGAAACAAAAGAACCGAGAAGCTGGCCTGTCCGCCATCGCTTCGCATCAATCCTTTTTCGTTCAGTGTCTGCGTCACGATAGCCGTAGAGGACATCGCAAAGATCAGACCAATCGCTAGCGCCACAGTCCAGGCTTGTCCTAAGGCCATTGCCACTGCCATTACGCCAACGACGGTAAGACCGACCTGCAATCCTCCCATCACGAAGATCCGTGCCCGCATGGCCCACAAAACCTTCGGCTGCATCTCCAGCCCGATCAGAAACAGCATCATTACCACGCCAAATTCAGTGAAGTGCTGCAGCCCTACCACATCGACTCCGGCCCAGTGCAGCACTGGCCCGATCACGATACCGGCGATCAGATAGCCAAGCACAGACCCAAGCCCAAAGCGTGAGGCGAGCGGAACCGCGATCATCCCTGCCAGAAACAGGGTGAAGGTGGTAAACAGAAATTCTGCGGTCATGGTGCATCCTTTTGGTAGGAGTAAATGACGCCGACCGACTGGGCCTGTCGAGGTAATACTTAAGCGAGTAACCGAGTTTGCGCAAATAGTCGCGTTTCCATTTGGTAGGGCTTTCACAGTAAATCTCATAGTCCGCAACGCAGACAGCGCGCGTCGACTTGGACATCATAGAGATGGCTTTCGTGACTATCCCCATTTTTGGTAGGCAACTCATCTGACCATCCGAATTTTACACCCTCTTCATCGATCAAGGTGTGCCGAATCTTGTACGCTAGGGGCGCGCCATTTTGCATCGACACCCAAGCGGAATGTGATCAACGCGCGTCCGTCCGCCGTTCATGTTCTGCAAGGGCCTGCGCTCCAGTTTGGCATAGCCTTAAAATCGTAAGCATTGGAATACCTTTAGCTGCCTTGAAAATGTCACTTATTGTGATTTCGAAGACCAAGTATCTCGCCGCTAATGAGGGATGCTACTATCAATAAATCGAACATTTGGTTTGTTCTGATACTGCATTGCCATGTGGTGTTTTCCGGCAGTTTCATACGCCCCGTTGAATGCACTCCGGGAACGAAGATCAAAGCTGGTTTTGGTGAAGTTGAAATCGCGTTTTCTTGAAAAGAAAACAGAAATGCCCGCGCACCACAATCCGATTAAGAAAGCCATTGGAAAGGGTCAGTTACAGCCTAGATATTGGTTCGGCCCTGGCTCGAGCATCAGATTTTTCGGCCATTATTGACTATCCGACAACTGCATAGGAACGATTAATTGTTCCGCGCCGCAGTTAGGGCCTGTTCCAATACGTTATTATCGCCAATGTGATTAGCCAAGATGAGAATAAGCTTCGCGTTTTGCAAGTGGATTTCGTTTTCATCCAAGCCATCATATGAAGTAAGTAGAGCCGCATAAAAATCGTCCACATTGTCCAAATTGGCTTTCAAATTCAAATCGCCCATTGTTCAGTTCCTTCCAAGTGATTTGTCCATTGCGGCGATTATTTCACTTTCCATAAATACTGGCCATCTGCCAACAACGTGTTGGTCTGGACGGATGAGGTAAACAGCAGATGGTTCACTGCCAAGATAACGCTTTCTTAGAAGTCTGAATTGATCTTTTTCCGTATCAATCGAAACGATCTTGAGTTTTTGCGAATTGATTTCCAGTTCTTCAGGAACAACCGCGTTTAGTGCCAGCAGGCAAAACCCGTCTTTAATTTGGTCAAGCAAGAAGCCTTCACCAAAGGGTGCATCTCCGCACGGACCTCCCGGGCGCGATTGCGCCGGGCTTTCAGGCAATAAATCTTCCATAATGAGAGGTGAAGAATCATATGTGCATGGCGTGGACAATCGGCCCGAATTGACCATCGGTCGCGCAAACTCGAAGTCCTTGGCCAGATCCAGAACTGCGTCCCTGAAAAGCCCATGTGTAGAATTACGCGGTGTCAAAAAGTCAGCGGTACGGCTTGAGTTCTTGATGTTCTCCATCGCGCCATGTTTGCGTTCATCATGATATGAGTCCAGCAAAGCATCTGGCGCATGCCCTTTTATAACTGCAGCAAGTTTCCAACCCAGATTGTCGATGTCCTGCATGCCGCCATTGGCGCCACGTGCACCGAATGGGCTTACCTGATGAGCGCTATCACCAGCAAAGAACACGCGGTCGTGACGATATTTATCTATGGTGCAGCAACGAAAAGTGTAAATCGATGTCCACACATGCTCGAACTCAATATCATCGCCGATCATGCCACGTACGCGTTGGGAAACTTTCTCCAGCTTCAGCTCTTCAGATCGATCAATATCCCATCCTAGTTGGAAGTCCAATCTCCACACATCATCGGGTTGTTTATGCAGCAATGCCGTTTCGCCTGGATTAAACGGCGGATCAAACCAAAAGCGTCGCTCGACTGGCAATTCCGCTTTCATCTTAATGTCAGCTATCAGGAAATTGTCCTCAAAAACACGGCCTTCAAAATCAAGCCCCATCATGCGTCTAACAGGAGAACTGGCGCCATCACATGCAACAAGATAGTCAGCTTCAATTTGATAAGCCCCATCGGGTGTATCAACATCGAGCAAGACGTGATCGGTATTTTGCGTCATGCCTGTTACAAGGTTGCGTCCACGGATCTCAATAGGCGCGCCGTTGACCTGCTGGCGACGAATTTCATCTACAATAAACTGTTCGAAATAGGGTTGCTGCAAATTGATGAAGGCCGGGCGTTTGTGCCCACCTTCCGGTAGCAGATTGAAATTATAAATCTCTTCTTCTTTGCGATAGACACGGCCCAAATTCCAGACCACGCCTTTGTCTACCATCGGATCACCGCAGCCAAGACGGTCACAGATTTCAAGGGTACGCTTTGCGAAACATATTGCGCGACTGCCTTGGCCGACACCATCATGATCATCAAGAACAAGGCACTCCACTCCGCTTTTCCCAAGATCGAGTGCCAACGCCATGCCGATAGGACCGCCGCCGACAATGACAACAGGATGGCGCATGGGCACATCTGTATCTTGGGCCGGTACACGCGTATAGGGATAAAGCTGCAACGCTGTTTTGTATCTTATTGCAACCATCGGCGCTATCCTTGAAGGGCCTCCCACATTTCCAAATCGCGCTTATCGGTCCAAATTCGCGGATGCCAGATGCCGCGTGCTTCGTCATAGGCACGCGAAACATTGAACGGCAGGCAATGCTCATAAATGGCATAGTCTTTAAATTTCTCGTCACAGGCCTCGCGCACCGCATCCCAGGCGTCTTTCAATGAGCCGCCTTTCATCGCGGTTCTGGCAGCGGGTTGATAGGTGCTGTTCACAAAATCGCGAGTGCTTTCAATGGCGCGGTTTACAGCATCTTTCCCAATTAACGCGCCCCCACGTCCCGGTGCAATCGCATCCAAATCATAGGCTTTGATCGCATCAAGCGTATTGCTCCAGTCAGCAAAATGGCCATCTCCACAATAACACGCCGAATGGTCCTCAACGATATCACCTGTGAACATCACATTCTGATCAGGTACATGAACAACCGCATCCCCAGCAGTATGGGCGCGGCCTATCTGTTTTATATCGACACGACGGTTTCCCAGATGGACGGTCATTGAACCGGAAAAAGTCGTCGTTGGCCATGTGAGACCTGGAATGCTTTCATACCCTTCGAATAGACGGGGAAAGCGTTGAAATTCGCTGTCCCAGTCCTCCTGTCCGCGCTCTACAACCATCGCACGCGCTGTATCTGACATGATGATTTGCTGCGCATCGAACGCAGATGCCCCCAGCACGCGCACGGCATGATAGTGGGTTAGTACGACATGGGTGATCGGTTTGTCGGTTACCCTGCGCACTTTTTCGATGACTTTATTTGCAAGGCGCGGTGTTGCCTGCGCTTCAACAATCATCACGCTATCATCGCCAATAATGACACCGGAGTTTGGATCGCCCTCTGCGGTAAAAGCCCATAGGCCATCACCGACCTCATCAAAAGTTATCTTCTTCTCACTCATGTCGCCTTGCGATGCGAATGCCTTAGCCATTCCAGATAGTCCTTATTAATTATGGTTTTGTCGGCGCGGCATCCTGAAACGCTTTCAGGTTTGAACACGCTGATTCAACTGCGCATAATGTCGTCAGGTCTTCATAGGGTGAAGACCAGCGGCGGGCATTGTACAATTGAGGTATGAGGCAAATATCGGCAAGTGACAGCTTATCGCCATCGATAAATGGTCCACTTGATGAATTTTCCAATTGGGTATTCAGCGCTTCCAATCCGCGACGGATGAAATGCTGCATCCACGTCAATCGATCTGCATCAGGATCTGAAGAATGCCTTATCGCGAAAGCGGCTACTGAAAGATTGCAGACTGGATGGATGTCACATGCAATGATTTGAGCAAGCGCCCGAACCCGAGCACGATCAGCAGGAGCATCCGGCAACAATTCCAGGGCACGTGTCTCATGCAGATATTCGATAATCGCCAAGGATTGCGTCAGTTGCAACCCGTCAATTTCGAGCACAGGGACAAAGCCCTGGGGATTGAGGGCAACATGTGCATCTGATTTCTGTTCACCGGCTACCAAATCAACAGACCTGCTTTCGTAAGCAAGACCAGCCAGATTAAGCGCTATCCGGACCCGGTAGCTCGCTGTCGACCGCCAATAGTCATGCAAGATGATATTGCTCAAAGTGATTCCAGTTTCTGTTCGATTGCGCCGAAGATGGAACGTCCAGAGGCGTCCTTCATTTCAATGCGTACTGTGTCACCAAATTTCATGAATCCGGTTGAGGGCTTGCCATCATTGATTGTTTCGATCATTCGGATTTCCGCAATGCAGGAATAGCCCAAACCACCTTCAGAGATAGGCTTGCCCGGCGATCCGTCCGCATTCTTGTTGGAAACAGTCCCGGAGCCAATGATTGCACCAGCGCCTAATCTGCGCGTTTTGGCTGCGTGAGCAATAAGTTGGCCGAAGTCGAAGGTCATATCAACGCCCGCATTGGCTTTGCCAAATGCTTCGCCATTATAATCAATCAAAAGTGGCAAATGGACTTTTCCGCCCTCCCATTTGTCGCCAAGTTCATCGGGTGTAATGGCTACTGGGGAAAACGCACTCGATGGTTTTGATTGGAAAAAGCCAAATCCTTTGCCAAGTTCCTCGGGAATCAAACCACGAAGTGAAACATCATTGACCAACATTATCAGGCGAATTGCCTTGGCGGCTTCCTGTGGTGTGGTACCCATTGCCACTTCATCAACGATGACCGCTACTTCGCCTTCCATATCAATTCCCCAGTTTTCATCTGCGCCTGAAGGAAAAATGATTGGATCGCGCGGACCGAGAAAAGTGTCTGAGCCTCCCTGATACATCAATGGGTCTGTGTAAAAACTCTCTGGAACTCTATCATTGCGCGCTTTGCGTACCAATTCGACGTGGTTGATATAGGCCGAGCCATCGGCCCATTGAAAGGCTCGCGGCAAAGGCGAATGCGCTTCATGTTCATGAAATCGCATTGTCGGCTGAGAGCCCGTTTCAATCCCTTCAGCAACCAAAGCAAGACGGGGAGCCACATGCGCCCAATCGTCGAGTGCGTCCTGCAGCGTGCGGGCTATATGGCCGACCTCTGAACATTTCGTCAGGTCTTTTGATACGACAACCAGTTTGCCATCGCGGGTGGAGTCTTTCAATGTTGCCAGTTTCAAAATATGTCTCTTTCAAAGATAGATGTTACTGTTTAGTGGTTTTTTCGTCTTTGTTCGGCTCAAATGCTGCTACTTCGTATTGTGAAGTCACTGTTTTTTCAGTTTCTCCTCAGCCATCTCCGCAGCCTCCATCTCCAAAACCGTTTTCGCCGGAGGGTCCGCCAAGGCCGCCATCGCTTGATGACTTCTTGTTTCCAAGGAAGCGCGGATACTTAATCGCCAAGACTACAGCAATGACACATATTGCAATGAGGCCAGCAAGCGCGAAAATGACAGCAATGTCCATCATTTCTTTCCAGAAGTGCCGTCGAATTTTTTCTCAATGTCTGACCAGCAATCAATGTAGTCATCTTGTAATGGTGCCTTGTTGGCCGCAAATTCTGTTAGATGTTGAGGAAAGCGCGTTTCAAACATGAAGCTCATCGTGTTTTCCAGCTTGTGTGGTTTCAGCTCAACATTGGATGCTGTGTCGAAAGCCTCTCTATCCGGGCCATGGGGCAACATCATGTTATGCAGGCTTATACCGCCGGGAACAAACCCTTGTGGCTTTGCATCATACTGGCCGAAGATATTACCCATCAGCTCACTCATAACGTTCTTATGATACCAGGGTGGCCGGAACGTATCTTCCATGACCAACCAGCGTTCGCGGAATAAGACAAAGTCGATATTAGCTGTACCTTCTACGCCAGATGGCGCGGTAAGCACAGTGAAAATCGATGGATCAGGATGATCAAAAAGGATCGAACCAACCGGACAGTAGGTTTTCAGATCATATTTCACAGGAGCATAATTACCGTGCCAGGCAACAACATCGAGGGGGGAATGACCGATTTTAGTTTCGTGAAACTGGCCGCACCATTTGATAGTAAGCGTTGAGAGTGTTTCGCGATCTTCAAAAGCAGCAACCGGTGTCTTGAAATCCCGACGGTTTGCCATGCAATTGGCTCCGATAGGCCCGCGTCCGGGAAGATCAAATTTTTGCCCGTAATTTTCGCAAGCAAATCCGCGGCACGGACCTTCCAACACCTCAACACGATAGACAAGGCCACGCGGCAGGATTGCGATTTCCTGTGGCTCCAGATCGATTATCCCCAGTTCAGTACAAAATCTCAGGCGACCTTCCTGGGGGACGATCAATAACTCACTATCGGCAGAGTAAAAATATTCATCGACCATGGATGTGTTGACCAAATACACATGACTGGCCATGCCAATTTGCGTGTTTACGTCACCGGCTGTTGTCATGGTATGCATGCCGGTCAACCAGTTGAATTTGTCGCCACCGTGCGGCACCGGGTTCCACCGATATTGGCCAAGGCTGATGACATCAGGGTCAATATGCGGAGCGGTTTTCCAAAGGGGAAAATCGACTTTGGTGTAGCGCCCGGAATGCTTTACTGACGGTCGAATACGATAGCACCAGGTGCGCTCGTTCTGGTGACTGGGCGCCGTGAAAGCTGTGCCTGAAAGTTGCTCGCCATAAAGTCCGTAATTGCATTTCTGTGGTGAGTTCATTCCCTGGGGCAGGGCGCCAGGCAGTGCTTCGGTCTCGAAATCATTGCCAAAGCCAGGCATATACCCCTCATGTGTTCCGGGCAGTGACGGTGCAACTGTCATGCCATGTGACTTGGTATGCACATTCATGGCTTTTCTCCTCTTTGATTAAAAGGTATATTAGTCTCATTTGTAACTATCAAGCGCTAAGATCATGGTAAAAGACAAATTCCAACTCGATAATTTTCTTCCTTATTTGCTTAACCGCGCTGCTGAAGAAGTAAGCCTCGACTTCCAGCGTCACTATAAGGATCGATATGGCATGCTGAGGACCGAGTGGCGTGTCCTGGCGCATCTGGGTGAGCGAGGGACGATGAACGCTCGTGATATCGGCAGGCAGGCTCGTATTCACAAGACAAAGATTTCTCGGGCAATTGTGGCGCTTGAAGCAAAGCGCTTTATAAAGCGTATGACGGCAGAAAATGATCGAAGATTTGATGTCTTGGATTTGACGCAAGTTGGCCGCGCTGCGTTCGATGATTTATCAGGGATCGCGCTTGAATATGACCGAAAGCTCCAAACCTTGCTGGGTGGCACAGATATCTCTCAACTCCGTCAGACGTTGAAACAATTGGCTGAGCAATTCGAATAAGGTCAGTTGGGCGTCTTGATTGTCGTCAGGACAATCTCAGAGCGTACCTGCGCAATATTGACCTGTGGCAGTAAATGCGTGTGGATAAAATCCGCAAAGGCTTTGAGATCACGCGTTCGTAAAAGCAAAACATAATCAGCGTCACCGGAAACCGAGTAGGCGCTTTCAATTTCTTCGTGACGTTTAACGAAAGAAGCAAATTTCTGCGCGGTGTCTTCACCATGCGTCGTCAGATTGATCCGTGTAATCGCCCGCAATGTAAAACCGAGCGCTTCCTCATTTACCCGTGCGCCATAGCCCGTAATGATGCCTGCCTCTTCCAGCCGCGTGCGACGGCGCGAACACTGGGATGCAGATAATTTCGCGATCTCTGATAACTGCGCATTGGTAGCGGTGGAGTCAGAGATCAGCGCATTTAAAATTGCATGATCAAATTGATCTAGCGTAAAATCATTCATATTTTGTCCATCCATGCGCAATTTGTGCGTTATCATCGTTCAGGATGGTTCGTTTTGCAAGCCGCGTGCGCGTTATCACAGCTACAATTGCCTAACAACAGGGAGAGATAACATGGGTCCGTTTCCGCACGACGCACCAAAGGCAACTATTTCAGCTGAAAATCCAGCTGGCACTGACGGCTTTGAATTTGTTGAATTTGCTCATTGTGAACCAGAGCAGTTGCGCGAATTGTTTGCCCGAATGGGATACACCCATGTGGCTAATCACAAGCGCAAGAAAATTGAGCTCTGGCAGCAGGGCGATATCACTTATATAATCAATGCAGAGCCAAAAAGTCATGCGGCTCGTTTCATTGAGGAGCACGGCCCTTGCGCTCCTTCAATGGGCTGGAGAGTTGTGGATGCCAAACATGCTTTTGAACACGCACTTTCAAAAGGCGCTTTAGCTTATACCGCTGACGACAAGATGATGGATGTTCCGGCGATAGTGGGTATTGGCGGCTCTCTGATTTATTTTATCGATAAATATTATGAGCAAAGCGCCTATAATGAGGAGTTTGACTGGCTATCCAGCGCGCATCCCAGCGGTGTTGGGTTTCATTATCTCGACCATCTGACCCATAATGTCTTCAAAGGCAATATGGATAAGTGGTTCCGGTTTTACCACGATATTTTCAATTTCAAAGAGATCCGTTTCTTTGACATTGAGGGAAAGTTTACAGGCCTTTTGAGCCGCGCGCTTACATCTCCTTGCGGACGCATTCGAATCCCGATCAATGAAGATCGAGGTGAGACAGGTCAAATCGTCAACTATTTGAAAAAATACAAGGGCGAAGGCATTCAGCATATCGCCGTTGGCGCGCAGGATATCTATGCGTCTGTCGGCGCCATCTCGGACCGCGGCATCAAATTTATGCCCGGGCCACCTGAGGCCTATTACAAACTGTCAAAAGAGCGCGTCCATGATCACAATGAACCCTTGGACCAAATGCAGAAACACGGAATACTAATTGATGGGGAAGGTGTGGTCGATGGCGGAGAAACGCGCATTTTATTGCAAATTTTTTCAAAAACGGTGATCGGGCCGATCTTTTTTGAATTTATCCAGCGCAAAGGTGATGACGGTTTTGGCGAAGGTAATTTCAAAGCTCTTTTTGAGTCCATAGAAGCTGAGGAAATCGCTCATGGGGATTATGACCACTAAAGCCTACCGTATGGCATACAATCAGATCTGAACGACCGATTTTAATCGAGCGCCAACTCCGACAAACAGGGCGCGGTTAACCCAGTCATAACGCTCATCGCCGGTTTCCAATCGCGCATGGGTTCGCATGTAGTAACTTTC
>JBAUHS010000175.1:0-2001 GCA_049680405.1 Salaquimonas sp.
ATATTCTTTGGCATTGCTACCCCTACCGAGGCTTCTGGAGTGGGTGCATTGGGAGCGACTTTGTTAGCGTTGTTTCGTGGGCGTCTTTCATTTGGCGGTCTCAATGATGTGATGCAAGGAACCATGAAAACCACTTCCTATATTTTTGCGCTTTTTGTCGGGGCTACTGCTTTCGCATTGGTGTTGCGCGGATTCGGCGGCGATGAATTGATTGAGGATTCTCTTCTTGCTCTGCCGTTTGGACCAAATGGTGTGGTTCTATTTATCCTCTTCATCGCATTTCTTTTGGGATTTGTGCTCGACTGGATTGAGATTACGCTCATCATGTTGCCGCTTCTGGCACCTGTCTTGATTGGCATGGATGTGGACTTGGTTTGGTTTGCAATCTTGTTTGCGGTTACTTTGCAAACCTCCTTCATCACACCGCCCGTCGGCTTTGCTCTTTTCTACATGAAGGGCGTTGCTCCCAAAGGAATAGATACCATGACCATCTATAGGGGGATTATTCCATTTGCGATCATTCAAATGATCGTCGTCACAATGATCTTCGTCTTTCCAAAATTGGCAACCTGGCTGCCTACGGTCGCCTACGGATAGAATTTCCAAAATGAATTTTGTCAATTGACGGCAGGTTACTTTTCAAACTTATCAAACAACACAAGGAAAAATCATGAGTACGGTATCACATTATCTCTCGAACAATTCATGGGTCGGCACATCTGCTCGAACCTCGAACATTATTAATCCAGCCACAGGAGAAGTCACTGGCAAAGTGTTACTCGCTTCTAAAAGTGACGTGGATACGGTCGTTGAAGTGGCTGCGAAAGCACTGCCAGGTTGGGCAGCAACCCCTCCTGCAAAACGTGCTACAGTAATGTTCAATTTTCGTGATCTCCTGAAACGCAATATTGATGAATTGGCTGCGTTGCTTTCAGCTGAGCATGGTAAAACGCTGCCGGATGCCAAAGGTGAAATCGCACGCGGTATTGAAGTTGTGGAATTTGCCTCAGGCATTCCGCAATCGCTGAAGGGCGATTATTCAGAGCAAGTCGCGGTCAATGTCGATAGCTTTTCTGTACGTCAGCCAGTTGGTGTTGTGGCGGGTATTACGCCTTTTAACTTTCCAGCAATGGTGCCTCTTTGGATGTATCCAGTCGCGATTGCGTGCGGTAACACTTTCATTTTGAAACCATCTGAAAAAGACCCAACTGTTGTTCTTCGCATTGCAGAATTGCTTGCTGAAGCCGGTTTGCCAGAAGGCGTATTCAATGTTGTTAATGGCGATAAGGAAGCTGTTGATGCACTTCTTGATCACCCAAAGGTTGAAGCGATTAGCTTTGTAGGATCAACCGCGATTGGTGAGTATATCTATACGCGCGGCACTGCATCTGGAAAAAGAGTTCAGGCATTGTGTGGCGCGAAAAATCATATGGTCATCATGCCCGACGCTGACATGGAACAAGTGACGGATGCGCTTATCGGTTCTGCCTATGGCTCTGCTGGTGAGCGTTGCATGGCGATTTCTGTTGCTGTGCCGATTGGTGAAGATACAGCTGACAGGCTTATCGAGTCTTTGGCGCCGCGCATTCGTGCTTTGAAGGTTGCTCCATACACCGACCCGACTTCAGAACTTGGCCCGGTAATTTCCAAGCAGAGCTTCGACAAGATTAACGACTATATTGATCAAGGCTTGGAGAAGGGTGCGAACCTGGTGGTGGATGGTCGTGGCCTGAAGCTTCAAGGCTATGAAGGCGGCTACTTTATCGGCGGGTGTCTGTTCGACAATGTCACAACAGATATGTCGATCTACAAGGAAGAAATTTTTGGGCCTGTTCTTTCAGTGGTGCGTGGCAAGAGCTATGACGATGCTGTCAATATGGTGAATGATCATGAATATGGAAATGGTACAGCAATCTTTACCAGAGATGGCGATGCAGCTCGTGATTTTTGGGCAAGAGCCAGAATTGGTATGGTGGGCATCAATGTTCCTATTCCTGTGCC
>JBAUHS010000176.1:0-1868 GCA_049680405.1 Salaquimonas sp.
GAATAAGCCCAAAGCAGACAAAAGTAGCATGTCGTTGTCAGGACTGTTTGCTTAACAATTTGACAGTGCCCAATACTAGGTAAAACGCCGCAATCGTCAGGCAAACGATACCCGTCAGATAGGTGCCAATAAACATAGTAGATATTCCAATTGCCAAGAACGCCAGACTCACTATCAAGAATTGAATGGCGCCCCAGTGGATGCTTGGAAAAACTTTAGTACTTTTACTCCTATCCTTCGATTTCGGCATAGCTACAAAACAAAGTTTAACTTGGTAAATTGAGCCCTAAACTCCGCTACTTCTTTGGAAAGTGACTCTGGATCATTAGTGGTCAATCCTCTTGAAATCAGCTCTGCCAACTTAGGTGTATGGTCTGTCGTAAGTCCCCAACGAACCAGCTCAGGAGTTCCAATTCTCAAGCCGTTCAAGTCATCATCTACCGGATTGATCGGAAGTCCTATCCCACAAGCAAGAAACCCAGATTTTCTCAGTGTTTTCGACGCTGTTTGCCCGCCCCCGTATTGCTTTGCAGCCACGGCAAACTGATGTGAGTTGGTATAGCCATGTTCCTTTCCAAACACGGGAACTCCAGTATTATCTAGTTCTGAAGCCAAGCTTCTAGAAACTTCTACCATAGCATTAGCGTAATCATTGCCATGCACTTTCCAATCAAGCATGGTTATTGCAAGGCTTGCAGATTTCGCAGCATCGAAATTTGCAGTCATACCGGGAAAGGCAATTGCATCAAGCCGCTCCGCAATAACAGCTTCGTTGGTTACAATTAATCCTCCCGCGGGACCGCCAAGACTTTTGTAAGTGCTCATTGTCATCACATGGGCTCCTTCATTAAGTGGATTTGGCCATGCACCACCGGCTATTATTCCACATTGATGAGCGGCATCGAACAGTACCTTTGCATCAACTTCGTCAGCAATTTGTCTAATTTCTCTTATTGGATGAGGAAACAGATTCAAGCTTCCGCCGATGGAGATGAGTTGGGGATTCACGCTCATTGCCAAGTCCCGAAGCGCGTTCACATCAACTGTAAAACCGTCAGCGTTCACTGGAGCTTCATGCACTTTCAAACCATAAAGCCCTGCGCACCCAGCGCCGTGATGAGTCACGTGCCCTCCGATTGAAGCTGGCGGAGCAATGATTGCATCGCCTGGTTTACAGGTCGCCATAAACGCATACAGATTTGACATGGCACCCGATGCAACTCTTATTTCGGCATATTGTGATTGAAAAACTTCAGCGCAAAGTTCGGCGCAAATCACCTCAATTTCTTCAATTGCTTCGAGGCCCATTTCATATTTATCGCCTGGGTAGCCAAGAGAAGGACGTGAACCCAATCCTGACGCCAGCGCGGCTTCAGCTTTCGGGTTCATCACATTTGTTGCTGGATTCAGGTTGAAGCATTCATGTTCATGAATTGCCTTGTTTTTTGCGATCAGTTTGTCAACGCGTTCCGAGAGTGCAGAAACGTTCGATGTGGCAGTCACTTTTGCCAATTCTTGCACGTAGTTCTCACATATTTCAGGCACCCATGGGCGTTCTTGTAATGCGGTCATCTGTGTCTCCTTTTCTGTAAGAAGAACAAAATGCCTTGACTTGAGCAAACGAGTTTTACTATATGTTAGACCTAGAAAATATAGGCCTAACATGCCCGTAGCTCCGCCTCGCCCAAGAATGCCGCAACTCAACTCACTGCGTGCTTTTGAAGCTGCTGCAAGACACAACAGCATTGCCGTCGCAGCGAATGAGCTACATGTAACCCCTGCCGCAGTAGCACAACAGATAAAAACATTGGAAGCTTGGGCAGGAGATCAACTGTTCAAACGAAATGCAAAAGGAGTTGAACTAACTC
>JBAUHS010000177.1:0-1906 GCA_049680405.1 Salaquimonas sp.
CATTTATTTGGAGGTTTGGATCTACAATTATTAGTTGGGCTAAAAGAAAAGTAAATGAATTTATATATAAGCAAGCAATGGCAGCTTTCAGGAAATTTGAATACCATTTGGTGCGTCACGCCAATGGCAACAAAGTGCTTATTCTGTTGAAAAACTCTTGTTGATTTGCGGTTTGGTTGCTGATTCAGTTTGTTTATCAGCAATGGAGATTGATCGCGATGATGGGGCCACGGCAAGATGCACAAAGCGAGTTATTCTATGACTTTTCGATTGAGGATCATGTTCCATGCGATCATATTTTACGGGCGATAGATGGCGTAATCGACCTGTCCAGTGTTCGCACGCATCTGACTGAGTTTTACAGTTCGACTGGTAGACCATCGATTGATCCAGAGCTGATGATGCGCATGTTATTAGTCGGATATATTATGGGTATTCGGTCTGAACGACGGCTATGTTATGAAGTTCTTTTGAACCTAGCTTATCGATTGTTTTGCAAACTTGATTTGAATGATACGATCCCTGATCATTCAACCTTCTCCAAGAATAGCCATGGGCGTTTTCGTGACAGTGATATGTTGCGACATGTGTTTGAGACAGTCGTTGCTCAATGTATCGACGCGGGATTGGCGAGCGGCCAGCGTTATGCAGCAGACGCAAGCATTATTGCGGCAGACGCTAACCGTCAAAACTCCACACCAAAGGCAAATTGGGACCCTGATACGATTGATCCTGATGACGTGCCCCGTGCAGTTCAGGCATATTTAGAAACATTAGATGACGCAGCTTTTGGCGCAGCGAGCCCTGTTACACCGAAGTTTATCTCCCACTCAGACCCAGCATCCCAATGGACTGGCGCACGTGGTGGACCTGCATACTTTGCGTATTCTACAAACTATCTGATCGATACACCTTCTCAGCATTTGCTGCGCAATTGCTTGTCAGGCAATGGACAATGCGGTGATCATGGATGTGGAAGCCACACGGTCTATTCGGCAAGCTGAAGTTGGGGCAGTCAGAACCATGATTGATCGCGTAGAAGAAAAGCATAACCTAAAGCCCGAGCGTCTTATTGCTGATACAGCCTATGGCTCAGGCCCTATGCTGGATTGGTTGGTCGAGAAACGCGGGATCGCACCTCATATTCCTGTGATCGATAAGTCTGGCCGCAAGGATGGAACCTTTGAAAAGGCCGGATTCACCAATGATGCCGAGAATGACTTGTACATCTGTCCCAAAGGCAAAGAACTCAAACAATATCGGCGTGCCTACAAAACACCAAGGTCGGGTGCAAACAATGATGAAACAGTTCGGTATCGCGCCCGCAAAATAGACTGCGATGCTTGCCCATTGAAAGTGCGCTGTTGCCCAAAAGAGCCAAGGCGCAAAGTGACAAGATCAATTTACGAAAGCTCGCGTGACGTCGCTCGTATCCTTGCCCAAACCAAAGAATATTCGGTCTCGCGTAAACTGCGCAAAAAGGTCGAGATGTCATTCGCCCACCTCAAACGCATTCATGGCCTAGGAAGGCTTCGATTACGTGGCCCATGCGGGGCACATGACGAATTTATCCTCGCTGCAACCGCCCAAAACCTCAAGAAACTCGCTAAACTGGCACTAAATCATAACCCCATCGGAAAAACCGTGTGACGGCGGGCCGCAAAGCAATTTACTTGCCAACTAGCACACTTAAATCTCCGAGTTTTTCAATAGAATAGGCAGGAAGTAACCAACATACGCACAACGGAATGTGGGCATTTGAAGTATTTTTCAAATTGAAAAAATGGCTTTGACCAACAAACATTTGCTAATTCAAAGCGCTAACAATATCTCGAAACCCCTCGATCGTTTGGGGCTTTTTGTGCGAGCTTTGAGAAAAATGATCCATTTCAACACGGCCTAACTT